>NZ_SGSX01000021.1:0-64398 GCF_004209355.1 Acinetobacter sp. WCHAc060025
TCGTGAAGGTGGTCGTACAGTTGGTGCTGGTGTAGTTGCTAAAGTAACTGCATAATCACATAATGAAATTTGAACCGAGAGTTTAGACTCTCGGTTTATTTATAGGTCAGTAGTTCAATTGGTAGAGCGTCGGTCTCCAAAACCGAATGTTGGCGGTTCGATCCCGTCCTGACCTGCCAGTTTTTAAATAAAAAACTTGATGTCGGCTAAACTGGTCATATAATAAGTCGCGAAACCTACGACGAGTACAAAAATGTCGAATGATAAATCACGTGACGCAAATGGCGGCGCGGCAATTCCTCAAAGCAACAATTCAGCTGAAATGGTGAAGTCAGGTTCTCCATTTGATTTTATTTTGTGGATCATTGCATTGGCTCTATTGGGCGGTGCGTTGATGACAAATCAATATCTTCCAGCATATTGGGCACCAGCAAATAATGTGTGGGTGCGCGTTGGGGTAATTTTAGCTTGTATCATCGTAGCTTTAGGTTTATTATACGCCACCCATCAAGGCAAAGGCTTTGTTCGTTTGCTCAAAGATTCGCGCATCGAATTGCGTCGAGTGACTTGGCCGACGAAGCATGAAACAGTAACCACTTCATGGCAGGTTCTGCTCGTTGTTGTAGTTGCCGCAATTATTTTGTGGTGTTTTGACTATATCATCGGTTGGTTTATGAAGTTTATTATCGGGTAAGAGAGCTATGAAACGTTGGTACATTATTCATGCCTATTCAGGCTATGAAAAACAAGTGATGCGTTCACTTAATGATCGAATCCAGCGTAGCGCTGTTGCTGATAGTTTTGGTGAAGTCCTTGTTCCTACCGAAGAAGTGGTAGAAATGAAGGATGGTAAGAAACGTAAGTCAGAGCGTAAATTCTTTCCAGGCTATGTATTGGTCGAAATGGAAATGAATGATGAAACTTGGCACATTGTTAAAGAATGTCCGAAAGTTTTAGGTTTTATTGGCGGTACGGCTGAAAAACCTGCACCAATTACGCAAAAAGAAGCTGATGCGATTCTTGCACGTGTACACAATAAAGGTGAAGCACCTCGTCCTAAGACGATGTTCGAGCCGGGTGAAGAATTATTGGTTACTGATGGTCCATTCACAGACTTTAAAGGTGTGGTGGAAGAAGTTCAGTACGAAAAATCGCGCTTAACGTTGACGATTAACGTATTTAACCGTCCAACGCAGGTTGAATTGGAATTTCGCCAAGTCGAAAAAACAATTTAATCTAAATCGTTTTAAAGCGCCCGATTTGTTATGGATCGGGCATTGTTGTTGTAACGGTATCGTTACTTAAAAACTTGGGGAGCTCTAAAAGGCGTTTGTACCCAGAGGTAATTTGAAATGGCTAAGAAGATTGACGGCTATATCAAGCTGCAAGTTCCAGCTGGTAAAGCGAATCCATCTCCACCGATTGGTCCTGCACTAGGTCAACGTGGTGTTAACATCATGGCATTCTGTAAAGAATTCAATGCTGCTACACAAAAAGTTGAAGCTGGTCTTCCAATTCCTGTAGTGATTACTGTGTACAACGATAAGTCGTTCACATTCATCATGAAAACTCCACCTGCTGCGATTCTTCTTAAGAAAGCTGCTGGTATCCAAAAGGGTTCAGCTGTACCTAACAAAACTAAAGTTGGTAAGTTGACTCGTGCTCAATTGGAAGAAATTGCGACTACTAAAGAACCAGATTTAACTGGTGCTGATTTAGACGCACGTGTACGTACCATTGCTGGTTCTGCGCGTTCTATGGGCTTGGAAGTGGAGCTATAAGACATGGCTAAATTAACTAAACGTCAAAAAGCCATTGCTGCTGCTGTTGAAGCAAACAAAGTTTACACTTTGGAAGAAGCAGTACAAGTTCTTAGCAGCCTACCTGCTGCAAAATTCAAAGAATCTTTGGATGTTGCGGTAAACCTAGGTGTTGATCCTCGTAAATCTGACCAAGTTGTTCGTGGCGCGACTACACTTCCTGCAGGTACTGGTAAAACTGTACGTGTTGCTGTGTTTGCTCAAGGCGCTGCTGCTGAAGCTGCTAAAGCTGAAGGCGCGGACGTTGTTGGTTTTGATGATCTTGCTGAAAGCATCCAAGCGGGTAACCTTGACTTTGACGTCGTGATTGCTGCACCAGACGCTATGCGTGTTGTGGGTAAATTAGGTACGATCCTTGGTCCACGTGGCTTAATGCCAAACCCTAAAGTGGGTACTGTAACTCCTGACGTAGCAACTGCAGTTAAAAATGCAAAAGCTGGTCAAGCACGTTACCGTGTAGACAAAGCGGGTATCATCCACGCTGCGATCGGTCAAGTAGGCTTTACTGCTGAAGCTGTTCGTTCAAACGTTGAAGCACTTGTTGCTGACCTTAAGAAAGCAAAGCCTGCAACTTCTAAAGGTATCTACATTCAAAAGATCACTTTGAGCTCAACTATGGGTCCTGGTCTTGTTGTAGACGTACAGAATGTTACTAAATAAGTTTTATTACTTATTAAAAGAATTTTAAAGCCCTGAGCAGGTTTTAAAGCATTGCTTTAAAATCTGCGCAAGAAAGAATTTTTGCTTTATTCGAAGCATAGCTTCTCATCTTGCGGGTCAGCAAAGCTCTGCTTTGCTGATCGCCCCTCAGGCAAACTTTGAATTGATAAATGAATGTTTATCAGCGTCAAAGACCTCAGGCGAGGGGAGTTTTCGGACTCGCTTCTTAAAAGTCCAGTCTGAGTAGACGCGGTGGTGTGATTTTTCCTCCTCCGCGTGTAAGTCCCAATGTTGCAAAACATGAGGCTTACGAATTGGGAGTGCATTCGGTTGAATGCATAAATTACCGCTAGGAGGTTTTCAATGGCTCTTCTTATCGAAGACAAAAAACAGATCGTAGCAGAAGTAACTGAAGTTGCTGCTACTGCGTTCGCTGCTGTTGTTGCTGACTATCAAGGTTTAACCGTTGAGCAGTTAACTACTCTACGTGTTGAAGCTCGTAAACTAGGTGTTAAAACACGTATCGTGCGTAACACTTTGGCTAAACGTGCACTTCAAGATACTCAATTCAATATCTTGAATGATGACCTTGTTGGTCCAACAATCTTAGCTTTCTCTACTTCTGAAGACGACATGGGCGCATCTGCTCGCTTGTTTGAAGAATTTGCTAAAACGAACAAAGCATTTGAACTTAAAGCTGCTGCATTTGACGGCAAACTTTATAAAGGTGCTGAAGTTAGCGTTATTGCAAATCTTCCAAACCAAGAAAAAGCACTTACTATGCTTGCCAATGTTCTTCAAGCTCCTATTTCGAAATTGGGTCGCCTTATTACAGCACTCAAAGAGAAAAACGAGTCAGAAGCAGCTTAAGCTTAAAAATTTTTACACACCATTCAATTTCCATTTGGAGTTATTCTCATGGCTTTAACAAACGAAGAAATCTTAAACGCAGTTGCTGAAAAAACTGTTCTTGAACTTGTTGAACTTATTTCTGCATTCGAAGAAAAATTCAACGTATCTGCTGCTGCTGTAGCTGTTGCTGCTGCTCCTGGCGCTGGCGCTGCTGCTGCTGAAGAACAATCTGAATTCAACGTTGAGTTGACTTCTTTCGGTGCTAACAAAGTTGCTGTAATTAAAGCAGTTCGTGAAGCTACTGGCCTTGGTCTTAAAGAAGCTAAAGATTTAGTTGAAGGCGCTCCTTCAGTAATCAAAGAAGCTGTTTCTAAAGAAGAAGGCGAAGAACTTAAGAAAAAACTTGAAGAAGCTGGTGCTACAGTTACACTTAAGTAATCTTAAGGGGAGTCGATTATTTAAAAATCGACTCCACAAATTGGCTGATGGCTCTTGGGTCATCAGCCTTTTTGCGTTACAATAATCGGCTCGATTTTAGATTGTTTGATGTAAAAATCATCAATTTTAAAAATAAATAAACACAATCAAACGCTTACCAATATTTTTCCATTTTAAAAATATTGTTAAGCGTTTTGTACCACTGAAATTTGCAGCATTTGTATAAAAGTGGTGGTCATATCGACCTGCGTAATTTCTTCTAAGTTCGTTCTGCAGGCGGACTTAGTTTACCTTCCGAGGACTCCAGATGGCATACTCATATACCGAAAAGAAACGGATCCGTAAGAATTTTGGTAAATTGCCCCAAGTCATGCATACTCCGTACTTGCTCGCGATTCAAGTCGACTCGTACAGAACTTTTTTGCAAGATGGCAAAACTCCAAAAAATCGCGAAGATATCGGTCTCCAAGCGGCATTTCGTTCAGTTTTTCCTATAGAAAGTTATTCGGGCAATGCTGCTTTAGAATTCGTTGAGTATAGTCTTGGTAAACCAGAGTTCGATGTTCGCGAATGTATTCTTCGTGGCTCAACTTTTGCGGCACCAATGCGCGTAAAAATTCGTTTGATCATCAAAGATCGTGAAACGAAATCAATCAAAGACGTTCGTGAGCAAGAAGTGTACATGGGTGAAATGCCACTCATGACTGAGAACGGTACCTTTGTGATCAACGGTACTGAGCGTGTAATCGTTTCTCAGTTACACCGTTCACCAGGCGTGTTCTTCGATCACGACAAGGGTAAAACACACTCAAGTGGTAAAGTGCTTTATTCAGCACGTATCATTCCTTACCGTGGTTCATGGTTAGATTTTGAATTCGATGCGAAAGATTTAGTTTACGTGCGTATTGACCGTCGTCGTAAATTACTTGCGACTGTTGTATTGCGCGCACTGAATTTCAGCAATGAACAAATCTTGAATATGTTCTATGAAAAAGTGCCTGTATATCTTGATATGGGTAGCTACCAAATCGACTTAGTCCCAGAACGTCTACGTGGCGAAATGGCACAATTCGATATCGTGGATAACGATGGTAAAGCGATCGTAGAACAAGGTAAACGTATCAATGCACGCCATGTACGTCAAATGGAAGCTGCTGGTTTAACAAAACTTTCAGTTCCAGATGAATACTTGTATGAACGTATTACAGCGGAAGATATTGCTTTACGTGATGGTGAAGTGATTGCTGCAAATACAGTGCTTAGCCATGAAATCTTGGTGAAAATTGCTGAAGGCGGTGTTAAACAATTTAACATTCTATTCACCAATGACATCGACCGTGGTTCATTCGTTGCAGACACTTTACGTGCAGATACCACAACAGGTCGTGAAGAAGCGCTTGTTGAAATCTATAAAGTGATGCGTCCAGGCGAGCCACCAACAAAAGAAGCTGCTGAAAACTTATTCAATAACTTATTCTTCTCTACAGAGCGTTATGACTTGTCTCCTGTAGGTCGTATGAAGTTTAACCGTCGTTTGGGTCGTCCTTACGAAGTGGGTACAGATCAGAAGTCTCGTGAAGTTGAAGGCATCCTTTCTAACGATGACATCATTGATGTATTAAAAACTTTGGTTGAAATCCGTAACGGTAAAGGTGAAGTCGATGATATCGATCACTTGGGTAACCGTCGCGTACGTTCTGTTGGTGAAATGACAGAAAACCAATTCCGTGTAGGTCTTGTTCGTGTTGAACGTGCTGTTAAAGAACGTTTAAACCAAGCTGAAACAGATAACTTGTCTCCACAAGATTTGATCAATGCAAAACCAGTTGCTGCTGCAATCAAAGAATTCTTTGGTTCAAGCCAATTGTCTCAGTTCATGGATCAAAACAACCCGTTATCTGAAATTACACACAAACGTCGTGTATCAGCGCTCGGTCCTGGTGGTTTGACTCGTGAACGTGCGGGCTTTGAGGTACGTGACGTACATCAAACTCACTATGGTCGTGTGTGTCCTATTGAAACGCCTGAAGGTCCAAACATTGGTTTGATCAACTCGCTTTCAGTTTATGCGAAATGTAATAACTTCGGTTTCTTGGAAACACCTTACCGTAAAGTTGTTGATGGTCGTGTAACGGATGATGTTGAATATTTATCTGCGATTGAAGAAGTGGGTACTGTGATTGCACAGGCCGATTCGATTGTTGACAAAGACGGTAACTTACAAGAAGAATTCGTATCTGTACGTCATCAAGGTGACTTCGTACGTATGCTTCCTGAAAAAGTAACGCATATGGATGTATCTGCTCAGCAGGTTGTATCTGTTGCTGCGTCACTGATTCCGTTCCTTGAACACGATGATGCCAACCGTGCATTGATGGGTTCAAACATGCAACGTCAGGCTGTTCCTACTTTGCTTGCTGACAAACCACTTGTTGGTACAGGTATGGAAGCAAACGTAGCACATGACTCTGGTGTGTGTGTGATCGCGAAACGTGGCGGACGTATTGAGTTTGTTGATGCTTCTCGTGTGGTTATTCGTGTCAATGAAGACGAAATGATCGCGGGTGAAGCTGGTGTAGATATCTACAACCTCATCAAATATACACGTTCAAACCAAAACACTTGTATCAACCAAAAAGTGCTTGTAAGCCTTGGTGATAAAGTGGGTCGTGGTGACGTTCTTGCTGATGGTCCTTCTACTGATGGTGGTGAACTTGCGCTTGGTCAAAACATGCGCGTAGCGTTCATGACTTGGAATGGTTATAACTACGAAGACTCGATCTTACTTTCTGAGCGTGTACTTCAAGAAGACCGTTTGACTTCGATTCATATTCAAGAATTGTCATGTGTTGCGCGTGATACTAAGTTAGGTGCAGAAGAAATTACTGCTGATATTCCTAACGTAGGTGAAGCTGCACTGTCTAAACTTGACGAATCAGGTATCGTTTATATCGGTGCTGAAGTTGCTGCTGGTGACATCCTTGTAGGTAAAGTAACGCCTAAAGGTGAAACTCAATTAACTCCTGAAGAAAAATTGCTTCGCGCAATCTTCGGTGAAAAAGCGGCTGACGTGAAAGACTCATCTTTACGTGTATCTTCATCTGTGAAAGGTACAGTTATTGATGTTCAAGTGTTCACACGTGACGGTATTGAAAAAGATGAACGTGCTCAAGCAATTGAAAAAGCGCAGTTAGATGCTTACCGTAAAGACTTGAAAGAAGAATTCAAAATCTTCGAAGAAGCAGCACGTGAACGTATTGTTCGCTTGTTGAAAGGTCAAGAGTCTAACGGTGGTGGTACAACTAAACGTGGTGACAAACTTTCTGAAGAATTGTTATCTGGTTTAGAGCTTGTTGAACTTCTTGAAATTCAGCCAGTAGACGAAGCAATCGCTGAACGTTTAACTCAAATTCAAGTATTCTTGAAAGAGAAGAGCCAAGAGATTGACGAGAAATTTGCTGAGAAAAAACGCAAACTTTCTACAGGTGATGAGCTTACAACTGGCGTATTGAAAGTTGTTAAAGTGTATTTAGCTGTTAAACGTCGTATCCAGCCTGGTGATAAGATGGCGGGTCGTCATGGTAACAAGGGTGTTGTATCTAACATCTTACCAGTAGAAGACATGCCACATGACATCCACGGTGTTCCTGTTGATGTGGTACTTAACCCTCTAGGTGTACCATCTCGTATGAACGTGGGTCAGATTCTTGAAACTCACTTGGGTATGGCTGCGAAAGGTCTTGGCGATAAGATCGACAAGATGATGAAAGAACAACGTACAGTTCTTGAACTCCGTGAATTCTTAGACAAGATTTATAACAAAGTTGGTGGCGAGCAAGAAGATCTTGATAGCTTAACTGATGAAGAAATCTTGGTATTGTCAGGTAACTTGCGTAAAGGTGTTCCTTTAGCAACGCCAGTATTTGATGGTGCAGAAGAAGGTCAAATCAAAGAGTTACTTGAACTTGGTGGTATTTCACGTACAGGTCAAACCGTATTGTATGACGGACGTACAGGTGAACGTTTCGACCGTCCAGTAACTGTTGGTTATATGTACATGTTGAAATTGAACCACTTGGTTGATGACAAGATGCACGCGCGTTCTACAGGTTCTTATTCTCTTGTTACGCAACAACCATTGGGTGGTAAAGCTCAATTCGGTGGTCAGCGTTTCGGTGAGATGGAGGTCTGGGCACTTGAAGCTTATGGTGCTGCTTATACACTTCAAGAAATGCTTACTGTGAAGTCGGATGACGTTGAAGGTCGTACTCGCATCTATAAGAACATTGTAGATGGTAACCATTATATGGATCCGGGTATGCCTGAATCGTTCAACGTATTGACCAAAGAGATCCGTTCTTTAGGTATCAACATTGAACTGAAAAATGGTGACTAAGAAATCTCCCCCAGCCCCTCTTTAAAAAAGAGGGGAGAAGTCCCCCTTTCTTAAAGGGGGATTTAGGGGGATTTCGAGATTCCCTAAAATCAGTAAAAACAATATTTGTGACCCAGTTGTAGAGTGAAAATCTCCACAACACACGGAGAAAAAAATTGAAAGACTTGCTCGATATCATGCGCAAAAAGACGGACTCAGACGGTCATGCTCCAGTAGAGTTTGATCGCATCCGTATTGGTCTTGCGTCACCAGAAATGATTAAGTCATGGTCTCACGGTGAAGTTAAAAAGCCAGAAACCATTAACTACCGTACGTTTAAACCTGAACGTGATGGTTTATTCTGTGCCAAAATCTTTGGTCCAGTAAAAGATTACGAATGCTTGTGTGGTAAATACAAGCGTATGAAATACAAAGGCGTCATTTGTGAAAAATGTGGCGTTGAAGTAACAACTGCGAAAGTTCGTCGTGAACGTATGGGTCACATCGAATTGGCTTCTCCAGTTGCGCATATTTGGTTCTTGAAATCATTACCAAGCCGTATTGGTTTGCTTCTAGATATGACTTTACGTGATATCGAACGTGTATTGTATTTCGAATCTTATGTGGTTACAGATCCTGGCATGACGCCAATGGAGAAATACCAGCTTCTTAACGATGAAGAATACTTCACTGCTTTAGAAGAACATGGCGACGAATTCAGCGCGAAAATGGGTGCGGAAGCTGTTCAAGACTTGTTGAAAGACATCGATCTTGAAGCTGAAATTTCTCGTTTACGTGAAGAAATTCCAAACACAACTTCAGAAACGAAGCTTAAAAAAGCATCTAAACGTTTGAAGTTGATGGAAGCGTTCAAAGAGTCGAACAACAAACCAGAATGGATGGTGATGAATGTACTTCCTGTACTTCCACCAGATCTTCGTCCGTTAGTTCCGCTCGAAGGTGGTCGTTTTGCGACTTCTGACTTGAACGATCTTTACCGTCGTGTAATCAACCGTAACAACCGTTTAAAACGTCTTCTTGACCTTGCTGCGCCAGACATTATCGTACGTAACGAAAAACGTATGTTACAAGAGTCTGTAGATGCGTTGTTAGATAACGGTCGTCGTGGTCGTGCAATTACTGGTTCGAACAAACGTCCTCTTAAATCTTTGGCAGATATGATCAAAGGTAAACAAGGTCGTTTCCGTCAAAACTTACTTGGTAAGCGTGTTGACTATTCTGGTCGTTCGGTAATTACTGTAGGACCATCATTACGTTTACACCAATGTGGTCTTCCGAAGAAAATGGCACTTGAATTATTCAAACCATTTATCTTTGCGAAACTACAAGCATCTGGTCAAGCAACCACCATTAAAGCTGCGAAGAAAATGGTTGAGCGCGAAACGCCAGAAGTTTGGGACGTTCTAGCATCTGTAATTCGTCAACATCCAGTGATGTTGAACCGTGCGCCAACACTTCACCGTTTAGGTCTTCAAGCATTTGAACCTATTCTGATTGAAGGTAAAGCGATCCGTCTTCACCCACTCGTTTGTGCTGCGTTCAACGCCGACTTCGATGGTGACCAAATGGCGGTTCACGTACCATTAACACTTGAAGCTCAGTTAGAAGCTCGTGCGTTAATGATGTCGACCAACAACATCTTGTCACCTGCGAATGGTGAGCCAATCATCGTTCCTTCTCAGGACGTTGTCTTGGGCTTGTATTACATCACACGTGATGCAATCAATGCCAAAGGTGAAGGCATGGTGTTCGCGGATACTCACGAAGTAAACCGTGCGCTTGCAACAGGTCAAGTTGATTTACACGCTCGCGTTAAAGCACGTGTACACCAAACTGTAATTGATGAAAATGGTAACCGTGAGCAACAAACCATTGTTGTAGATACGACTCCAGGCCGTTGCTTACTTTGGGAAGTTGTTCCTGAAGGTATGGATTTCCAACAAATCAATGTTGAGATGACCAAGAAAAACATCTCTAAATTGATTAACTCTTGCTATCGTAAATTAGGTTTGAAAGATACCGTTATCTTTGCTGACCAATTGATGTACTTGGGCTTCCGTCAAGCAACACGTTCAGGTGTTTCTGTTGGTATGGAAGACATGTTGATTCCACCACAAAAACAAGCAATTATCGAAAAAGCTGAAGTTGAAGTTCGTGAAATCGAACAACAATTCGAACAAGGTTTCGTAACTGCGGGTGAGCGTTATAACAAAGTTGTCGATATTTGGGCGCGTACAAACGACCAAGTAGCGAAAGCGATGATGGATAACTTGTCATTCACAACTGTTAAAAACAAACAGGGTGAAGACGAGAAACAAAAATCATTCAACTCAATCTACATGATGTCTGACTCTGGTGCCCGTGGTTCGGCAGCTCAGATTCGTCAGCTTGCAGGTATGCGTGGTTTGATGGCGAAACCAGATGGTTCGATCATTGAAACACCAATTAAAGCAAACTTCCGTGAAGGTTTGACCGTACTTCAGTACTTCATTTCAACACATGGTGCACGTAAAGGTTTGGCCGATACAGCACTTAAAACTGCGAACTCTGGTTATTTGACTCGTCGTCTTGTAGACGTAGCACAAGATTTGGTTATTACTGAGCCTGATTGTGGTACTTATGACGGTCTTGTCATGACGCCGTTCATTCAAGGTGGCGATGTAATCGAGAACTTAGGTGCTCGAGTATTAGGTCGTGTACTTGCTGAAGATGCGAAAAAACCTGGTTCAGATGATGTTATTCTTCCACGTAATACACTCATCGACGAAAAACTTGCAAACTATTTAGAAGAGCAAGGTGTCGATGAAGTGAAAGTACGTTCAGTTGTAAACTGTGCGTCTACTTTCGGTGTATGTGCGAAATGTTATGGTCGTGACTTGGCTCGTGGTCACTTGGTGAATCCAGGTGAATCAGTTGGTGTAATGGCTGCACAATCAATTGGTGAACCTGGTACACAGTTAACCATGCGTACATTCCACGTGGGTGGTGCTGCAAGCCGAACTTCTGCTGCTAACAGCGTTCAAGTTCGTAACAAAGGTACAGTTCGTTTCCATAACGTTAAAACTGTACAACATGCTAAAGGTCACTTGGTATCTGTTTCACGTTCTGGTGAAATCGGTATTGCAGATGACATCGGTCGTGAACGTGAACGTTATAAACTTCCATACGGTGCGTCTATCTTAATCAAAGATGGCGAAGTTGTAGAAGGCGGCGGTATTGTTGCAACTTGGGATCCGCATACACATCCATTGGTTACAGAAGTTGCTGGTAAAGCACGTTTCAGCCAAATCGCTGATGGCGTAACTGCAACATCGAAGACTGATGATGCTACTGGTATGACGACTGTAGAAATCTTACCTGTAACAGCACGTCCTGCTTCTGGTAAAGATATGCGTCCTGCAATCGTGTTGGATACAGCAGATGGCGGTGAGCAATTCTACTTCTTGCCACAAAACACGATCGTAACTGTTCGTGATGGTGAAACAATCGGTGTCGGTGACGTTATCGGTCGTGTACCACAAGAATCTTCACGTACTCGTGATATTACCGGTGGTTTACCACGTGTAGCTGACTTGTTCGAAGCGCGTAAACCGAAGGAACATGCAATTCTTGCAGAAGTTTCTGGTGTTGTTAGTTTCGGTAAAGAAACTAAAGGTAAAAACCGTTTAGTGATCACACCTGATGATGGTTCTGAGATCTACGAAGAATTGATTCCAAAATGGCGTCAAATCAACGTGTTCGAAGGCGAGCATGTGAACCGTGGTGAAACCATTTCTGATGGTCCACAAAACCCACATGACATCTTACGTCTGAAAGGTGAAGTTGCATTAACCAACTACATCGTGAACGAAGTTCAAGACGTTTACCGTCTCCAAGGTGTAAAAATCAACGATAAACATATTGAAGTCATCGTACGTCAAATGTTGCGTAAAGTTGATATCACTGATGGCGGTGACACAAGCTTCATCAAAGGCGAACAAGTGGATTACATCCGTGTTGTCGGCGAAAACCAAGCTGTCTTGGCTCAAAACAAGTTCCCTGCGAAGTTTGAACGTCAATTGATGGGTATCACGAAAGCATCGCTTTCTACTGACTCGTTCATCTCTGCTGCATCGTTCCAGGAAACAACGCGTGTGTTAACTGAAGCTGCTGTAACAGGTAAAGAAGATGATTTACGTGGCTTGAAAGAAAACGTTGTAGTTGGTCGCTTGATTCCAGCAGGTACTGGTCTTGCATACCATTTAGAACGTCGTCGTCAAGAAGCGGAAGCTGCTGAACATGAATTGGTCAATGACTTCTCTGAAGTTGACCAAGCATTCTCTCAAGCTTTAAATGAAGATTCTTTCTAAGAACGCATTTAGATTTTGAAATGAAGAAGACGCCTTAGGGCGTCTTTTTTTGTATACTGAAAATGAAAAACCTTTATAAAATTTGAGTACTACCATCATTTTCATGATCCAATATATGTAAGCTTATAATTTAAAATAAAAAAAGGAGAATAAATATCGATGCTACCGCCTTGTAATACCACACTATGGATGGTGAGTTTGGTCTTGATCTTTTGGATTTCTATACTGTTGATTCTTGAAATTGTAAGATATATCAATCAATTTTATAAAGAGCTTACGGGTCAATGGACATCATTTTGGATATTTACGGATCGGCTGTTGAATAATGAAAGGTTTTCGCTCAGCCTAAAATGGCATCGAACTCTTGTCATGGTGTGCTTTCCAATAATACTATTTATTCTGTTCTCTTTGATGTTTATGCCAGAGATGAGTTTTTATGGTGTACTGATGATGTTAGGGATGAGCTATTTTATATTTCTATCTTTACTTGGACTTTTTAAACTTCAAGAGTCGTGGATCTCGAATTTGGCAGTAAAATTTCAAACACTATTCATCATCAGCATGATTATTGTATTCGCTCTATTCATTAGTTCAGTGTCGGCTATTCAGCTATGCTTATGATAGTCTTTTGAAATAGAATGATTTAACGATAAATTTATATTAAAACAAGAATAACTTTTTTGAATATTCAGTATTGTTGAATTTTAAATTTGGTCATGGCAGTTACAAATGAATGTCAAAAATCTAATATTTTTCCATTAATTTGTGTTTCTATGGCGTAATATTATTTTAAAGCGACTCTATATTTTAACAGTTGTGTTGATGAGAGTATAAAGCTGTAGCGTTAAGCTAAAGGAGAGAAGACATGAAAAAGACAGTAATGATCATGATGTGCGCAAGCTTACCGTTAATGATGCTGACTGGTTGTGAAAACATGTCTGCAAACGACAAGCGTATCGCTTCTGCTGCACTTGGTGGTGCAGTGGGTGGTGGTGTAGGTAATCACGCGGGTAATGGTGTTGGCGCTGCAGTCGGTGCAGGTGGCGGCGCAGCTGTCGGTAGCAAGGCTAATAATGGCTCAAACCGTAATGCAACATATAGCGGTGTAGGTGCAGGTATCGGTGCTGTACTTGGTAAAGGCATCTTCGGTGGAGATACTGGTGCTGCAATTGGTGGTGCAATCGGCGGTGGTGCTGGCTCTGCAATTGAAACAAAGAAGTAATTTAATATAGAAATTATCTACTTCAGATAAAATAAGCGCAAATTGCGCTTATTTTTTTGTGTATAAATGATAGGTGCTTAATCGAATAACGATGATTATAAGAATAGACTTAAAAAAATATTTGGAGAACGGATGCGTTTTGAAAGCGATTTTAGCGTTTAAATGGTTTTGATTTTTTTCTACGGATATACACAGTCTTTTGAACTTCTGCGATTCTTAGTCCAGAATCATCAAAAATATTTAAAGTGTAATTTCGATAAACGGGTTGGTAATTATCAGCCAGTTTTTTGATGTGATCAATTTCATTTAAATCTAAACGAATATCTGCATAGACCGTACTTCGTCCTGGTGAGAGAAAATTAATAGTTGCCGCTTTGTCCCAAACGATATATTTAGGTCCAAGATGATGCATCAAAATCAACATATAGAATGGATCAACCATCGAATATAGGCTACCGCCAAAATGTACGCCGACAACATTCTGATTGCGCTGAGTTAAAGGCATTTTGACACGAACGTGGAAATTTTTGAGATCAATTTTATCAATCTCGATACCAGCACCCTTGTAAGGTGAATAGTGATTCAACATAAACTTAGAGACAAAGGGGATTGTCTGTAGTTTCTTGATTAGTGAATTCATGGTCAATTCTAGTTATCTATTTTTCAACCATAATAAAGAACAGAATGGAAAGAGGCATTGATCGAAATGCCCTATACCATAAAATCATAGTCAATGGTTAAAACAATAAAGGTGAGTCGATGCAAGCGCAAAGTTATTGGATTTCCACTCAAGATCAACAAAAACTATATGCAAAAACATGGGGCAATGTTGAAAAACCGGCTTTAGTCTTGGTACATGGTTATCCCGATAATCAGGAAGTTTGGGAACCGATCATTGAAAATTTAATTCATGATTTTTATATCGTGACTTATGATGTACGTGGTGCAGGTGAGTCGAGTGTACCGAAGCGTATTCGTGATTATGCATTACCGCGTTTGTCTTTAGACTTAGAATGTGTGGTCAATGAGCTTTTACCAAATCGTAGCTTTCACTTAGCCGCACATGATTGGGGTTCTATTCAGTCATGGGAATCAGCCACTGAAGCAAAATTTAAAGATCGTATGTTGTCTTATACGACGATTTCTGGTCCATGTTTAGATCATGCTGCTTTCTGGATGCGTGATCAATTTGCAAATCAAAAAAGTAAATTTTTCAAACAATTATTTAAGTCTTGGTACATTGTTGCATTTCAACTGCCGATCCTAGCACCTACAGTTTGGCATTTCTTTAATCCTGAGCGTTGGGGCATGGTACTGAGTCAGTTGGAGAAAACCAAAGGCTTACCATTAAATCAAAATATTTCTAAAGATGGTGAACATGGGATTAGTTTATATCGAGCGAACTTTATTCCTCGTTTAACACGACCACGTCAGCGTCATGCAATATGCCCTGTACAGGCAGTGGTGTTAAAGCGAGATAAGTTTGTCAGCCCAGAATTGATCGATGAAATGCCAAAATGGGTCGAAAAATTTGAACGTGTGGAAGTAGATGCAAACCATTGGGCAGTATTGAGTCGTCCACAAGAAATTGCAGGATATATTGCTCAGTTTGTGACTAAAAATAATTAAAAAGCAATAAATTGATTTTCTTTTAGATGTTTAAGTGCTCGCCTGAGTTGACCTTAGAAAAGGTTGCTCAGGCTTTTTTTTTGGAATTTTGGGCACATAAATGCAATCTGACTAAAGAATCACAGTAATTGTAGTGAATCTGCTAAAATATCAACTTTCAAATTATCGTAAATTTCTCCATGAACGCTGTCGTTATCGCGATTGCCATGATGTTTATACTCTCATTGGCACGAGTTTCTGTTGTCTTGACACTGGTCATTTCAGCAATTGTTGGTGGTTTAGTTGCAGGTTTAAGTTTAAAAGATACTGTAGAAGCATTTAATGCAGGCTTAGGCGATGGTGCAGAAGTTGCACTGGCTTATGCTGTATTGGGTGCATTTGCATTAGCTTTATCAAAATCTGGCTTACCTGATTTATTGGCACATAAATTAATTGGTTTATTGGGTGGGGAAGCAACTCATAGCAAAGCACGTAAAGTAAAATATTTATTGTTATTTATTTTATTGATTTCTGCGATTTTTTCACAGAACTTGATTCCTGTGCATATTGCATTTATCCCTGTACTTGTTCCACCACTGCTTAAAGTCATGAATCATCTTAAACTTGACCGTCGTGCTGCGGCATGTGTGATGACTTTGGGCTTGGTTGCAACCTATATCTTTTTACCTGTGGGTTTTGGTGCGATTTTCCTTGAACAAATTTTGATGGGAAATATCAACAAAATCGGTGCGGCATATCATCTACATGTTGACCGTTGGATGATGCCAATGGGCATGGCGATTCCTGTTTTAGGGATGGTGGTAGGTACATTGGTAGCGGTATTTATCAGTTACCGTAAACCACGTGAGTATGTTGATCGTCAGGTTAAAACTGTACAAAACATTGACTTGGATAAACCTTTACGTGCAATTAATTCAGATGAATTAAAAGCAGATGCGATTGAGCTTGAAAATGAAGCTAAACAAGCACCTAAAATTGCACCAAAAACCATTTTCATGGCAGTACTTGCCATTGGTTTAACCTTGGCTGCACAACTGTATTCAGGCTCAATGATTTTGGGTGGATTGGTTGGTTTCGCTGTACTGTCTGCATCAGGTATTTTCAAATGGCAAGATGCAGATGATGTCTTTGTACAGGGTATGCGCATGATGGCATTGGTGGGTTTTATCATGATTTCTGCGGCAGGTTTTGCATCAGTTATGACCCATACTGGAGATATTAATAGCTTGGTGAATGGCGTGGTTCATATCATTGGCGATAATAAAGCACTCGCTGCATTCTTGATGCTATTTATCGGTTTGTTTGTCACGATTGGGATTGGTTCATCATTCTCAAGTGTGCCTGTACTCGCGGTGATTTATGTCCCATTGTGCGTTCAATTTGGCTTCTCGCCTCTAGCAACCGTTGCTTTGATCGGTACTGCTGCTGCACTCGGAGATGCAGGTTCTCCTGCTTCAGATTCGACTTTAGGGCCAACAGCGGGCTTGGGTGTAGATGGTCAGCATGATCATATTTGGGATACAGTTGTTCCTACATTTATTCACTTTAATATTCCATTATTAATTTTTGGTTGGATTGCAGCTATGGTGTTGTAATACATCTCATTCATTGATTTAAAGCTATTCTTCAAGTGATTGAGAATAGCTTTTTTGTATTTGGTCTGAAATATTGGCTAGTTATGAGAAATATCGCTTAATTTTATTAAATATACTTTTTTATAATAATTCTATTTATTAGAATATCTAATTAATTTTTTGATAAAAGTCTATTAAAATGATTGGTTTTATTTAAAAATAAAATCATATTAATTAAGTTGGTATTAAAACCAACCTTAAAGCTATGATTAAAATAAATTTACTTATATAACAATTATTTAAAAATAATAATATTATTAAAACTTAAATAGATATTGCAAGATTATTAATACCTGTGTTTAATGCAATTAATAACAACGATGGGGTATTAATAATGTTGAAACAAGTCGCTATTATTGCATTAATGGGAATGTCTGCTTCTGCTATGGCAGGTCAATGGCAAGTGAAAGTAGGTGGTTCTGTAATTGCACCGACTACAGATAGTGATGTTGCTGGTGTAGGTACAGTAAAAGCTGATCATGAATTTGCATTTACGCCATCTGTTGAATATTTCTTTAATGATAATATTTCGACTGAATTGCTTTTAGCTGCACCTATTAATCATGATGTTTCTATTGATGGTGCGGACGCTGTAAAAATTAAACACTTACCACCAACAGTAACTTTTAAATATAATCTTAAAAACTCAACCCGTTTTACCCCTTATATCGGTGTAGGTGGTACAGCGTTTGTTGCTTGGGATGAAAAAACTAAAGGTGATTTAGCTGATTTAGGCGCTAAAGTTAAAGTGAAAGAAGATTTCGGTTTTGCAGGGCAAATCGGTTTTAACTTCCAACCTGCTGATGCAAAAAATTGGGGTGTATTCTTTGATGCACGTTATGCTCAGTTAAGCCCAGAAGTTAAAGTAAAAGTAGGTAAAGACACAATTGCTAAATTCGATCTAGACATCGACCCAATGGTTTATACTCTTGGTTATAGCTACAAATTCTAAGTTTTAGTTCTTAAAATTTAGTTTAGAAAACTCGGCAGTTTGCCGAGTTTTTTATTGAGCAAAATATAAGAAAGAAATATAGAAATCGAATTTACTTAGCATTTTTTATTTAAAAAATTTATTTCGATATAGAAACCTAGAATTATTATTTTTGAATTCTTTTTGATGCACTTACATTGGTAGCTGTTTAGATCAAGTGATGATCAGCACACACTTATTTAAAAGACCATAGAAAAGAATCAAAGAGGTTAAAATATATGTTTAAAAGATCAACAATACAAAAATCACTTTTCGTTGTTGCACTGAGTTTTTGTGCAGTTTCAACGAGTTTTGCATCAAATTGGCAATTAAAAGTCGGTGGAAGTTTATTAGCGCCTGCCAGTAATAATGGCACACTTGCTGGTGCAAAAGCCGATGTGAGCTATGAATATAACTTAACCCCTTCTGTTGAATACTTTTTTGGTGATTCACCTTTTTCGGCAGAGCTGCTTCTCGCTGTTGCACCCTTCAAGCATGACATTAAATTAGATGGCGCGGAAGCTGCGACATTTAAGCATTTACCACCAACAATCACTGCAAAATATCATTTAAAAAATAGTACTCGCTTCACGCCATATATAGGTGTTGGGTTGACAGTCGCAGTACCTTGGGATGAGAAGTTAAGAGGAAGTAACTCAAAACTTGAAGCCGATGTAACTTATGGTGTCGCAGGGCAATTAGGCTTTAATTTCCAACCTGCAGACGCCAAAAACTGGGGTGTATTTGCAGATGTACGCTATGCGCAAGTTGAAAGCGATGTGAAACTAGATGGTAAAGACATCGGCACTTTAGAGGTGAATCCTTTGGTGTATACCTTAGGTTATAGTTACAGGTTCTAAAGTTGAAAATGTATATAAAACCTTGGTCTAGCTCAGGTTTTATATACAATAATATTCAAAAATGATGCTTTTTGTACTGGTTGAAAATGTAGATTTTAATTATTCTGTAGCTTATTCATTGTTGTTGTCGAAGACTTATGAAAGCTTTGATTTTCATTCTATTAGGCTTATTGAGTGGTATATCTATCAGCCATGCCGCCAGTTTTAATTGTGAGCGTGCACAGACTCAAACTGAACATACGGTATGTGAACAATTGAGTTTGAATGATGCCGATGTAAAAATGGCAACGACCTATAATATTATTCGTAAACTTGTCCCGATGGGGACGCGTGGTGTCATTCAAGATCAACAAGTGAAATGGTTACAGCTTCGAGATCAATGCCAAGACAATGTGAATTGCTTAACCGAAGTCTATAAAATGCGCCAGCAGAAGTTGGATATTTATATGAACAATATTTATAAACAGGGACCATTTTAATTTTTGGCGAAACCTTGAAAATCAATAAAATCACTCCATTCATATAGCAATTGATTTTTAGTTTGCGTGAAAGGAGTGAAGAATGAGCGAACAAACAACACAAAAACATAGCTTCCAAGCGGAAGTGGCTCAACTTTTACATTTGGTGACCCATTCTCTTTATTCAAATCCTGAAATTTTCCTCCGTGAATTGATCTCTAATGCTTCTGATGCATGTGACAAATTGCGTTTTGAAGGGATTAATCATCCTGAATATTATGAAAATGATCCTGACCTGCATGTCCGTGTCAGCTTAGACAAAGATGCGAAAACCATTACCATTTCAGACAACGGCATTGGTTTAACTCAACAAGAGGCGATTGATAACCTTGGTACGATTGCCAAATCGGGCACCAAAGACTTCATGTCGAAGTTGTCAGGCGATCAAAAAGCTGATGCGCAATTGATTGGTCAGTTCGGTGTAGGTTTCTATTCAGGCTTTATCGTGGCTGAAAAAATTACGGTTGAATCACGCCGTGCGGGTGAACCTGAGTCTGATGGTGTGCGTTGGATCAGTGGTGGTACAGGTGATTTCGAAGTTGAAGTGATCAACAAGGCTTCACGTGGAACAGATATTATTTTGCATTTGCGTGATGACGCACTTGAGTATTTAGAGTCTTATAAAGTTAAGCAAATCATCAATAAATATTCTGACCACATCAGCTTGCCAATCGAAATGCAAAAAGAAGTATGGCAGGAAGAAGAAGTTGCTGAGGGTGAAGAGCCTAAAGGCGGTCAATATGTGAAAACTGATGAGTGGGAAGCGATTAACTCTGCAAGTGCTTTGTGGACACGCAATAAATCAGAAGTGACTGAAGAGCAATATGTTGAGTTCTATAAGAATTTAACCCATGACTTCGAAGCACCGTTGGCTTGGACACATAACCGTGTCGAGGGTAGCACTGAATATACCCAATTGCTTTATATTCCAAGCAAAGCAGCGAGCAATATTTTCACACGTGAAGCCAAAGCAGGCATCAAACTCTATGTGAAACGTGTATTCATCATGGATGAAGCGGATAATTTAATTCCAAATTATTTACGTTTCGTACAAGGTGTGGTGGACAGTGCTGATCTTCCACTCAACGTCAGCCGTGAGTTATTGCAAGAAAGCCGCGATGTCAAAACCATTCGTGAGGGCAATACCCGCCGTGTTTTGACTACTTTGGATGGCTTGGCAAAATCTGAAGATGTAGCAGACCAAGAGAAATTCAAAACTTTCTATGCTGAATTCGGTTCAGTGATTAAGGAAGGTTTGGGCGAGGACATGGGTAACCGTGACCGTATTCTTAAACTTTTACGCTTCTCTACTTCAACCAATGATGAAGTTTCAACTTCACTTGAAGCCTACAAAGCACGTATGAAAGAAGGGCAAAAAGCCATTTACTACGTGACTGCGGACAGCTTGGCAGCAGCGAAAAACTCACCACAACTTGAATTGTTCCGTAAAAAAGACATTGAAGTATTGTTAATGGCTGACCGTGTCGATGAATGGGCAATGGAGTTTGTTCATGAGTTTGATGGTACACCAATGCAGAACGTGGCAAAAGGTGCTGTAGATCTTGGTGATTTACAAGATGCTGAAGAGAAAAAAGCCCTTGAAGCAGCAGCAGAACAATTTAAACCTGTGGTCGATAAATTGTCTGATTCACTCAAAGCCAAAACCAAAGAAGTGCGTGTAACGACTCGTCTTGTTGATTCTCCTGCGTGTTTGGTGACAGGTGAAGGTGAGCTTTCTCCGCAATTGGTGCGTATGTTGAAACAAGCAGGGCAAGTGGTACCAGAGTCTAAACCGATTCTTGAAATTAACCCTGAGCATCCTTTGGTGAAAAAATTGGAAAGTTCAGCGCAGTTTGATGATTTAGCCAATGTGATTTTCGATCAAGCCGTGATTGCAGAAGGTGGTTTACCTGATGATCCTGCGGAATATGTAAAACGTATTAACAATTTATTGCTGAAATAAGTCGTAAAATGTTGCTAGAGAGCCTATCGTAACGATAGGCTTTTTTATGAATAAAAAAATAATGAAATGGATAGTATGGGTTTTGAGTATTTTGATTTCTGCTGAAGTTTTTGCACAGCAGTCTTTGGGACGTAATTCAGAATTAAGTTTTGAAGAAGGAATTTTAAGAGAAAAAGTGGTTAAACCCTTATTAAAACAAAATAAGGAAACACAACAAAAGTATCGTTATTGTTTGGAAAGTTTAAAATCGAAACGTTGTACACCATTGAGCATAACTGAATCTGCGAGTTTTGCTCAAAGTTGGATTGGTCAAAAAATTAAAGTCACAGGTAAACTGAAAGAACAATATGAAGTAGAACCAAAAACAGGACTTAAGCTTCATTCAGTTTTTGTTTTAGATGTAATTGATGTTCAGCAAGTACGTTAAAATAAAGAGTGGATAAGTCTCAACTTATCCACAGTTGTTTAAATTATTTCCATTCTCGGCTTAAAATAATGCCTCAAGTCGTACCAAGGCACTTGGATAATGGCTCTTGTCTTCACGATGATCGTTGAAATAGTTAAGGTCACCTTGCACATAGAACCATTCACGCCATACAGGTTGACGCCATGATACAAAAGGTCCCCAACTGTTTAGACGCAAATCATCATTATTATAAAAACCACCGGTATACATACCGTAGTTAAAACGATTACCTTTAAAGAATTGATGCTGACGATAGGTACGGTTATCCCAAGTTAAATCATCATCCTGTTCATCTGCATAGGTGATATAGAACTGATTAGATAAAAAAGCCTGATCTGGACGAGCATGAGTCAGTTCTAGGTTTGTCCGTAAATAATTTTCACTGTCGATGCCATAGCGATAAATTTGTTCCGCATGGAAATAGAAATCATTGGCTAGTTTCCAATCCTTTTCAGCTTTTAATCGAGCGTAGATATCATCACCAGAACGAATACCCAAGTCAGCATCGACATCAAAAGGTAAGCGTTTAGACAGTTGTGACCAACGCAGTGCAATCGAGCTGTTGTCATCACGGATTTTTTTACTATCGACTGATTTATCGGGGTTACGATCTGTCCCGCTTCCTGTAATTGCAATATTGTTTTCGATTTCATCGTCTAAAGAATCGTCACCGAATACTACACTGAGACGATTTTCTAAGGTCGGTAATTTAATTTTTCCTCGAATACGAGGACTAAAGTCATAATTATCGTGCTTATTCCATCGGTTATCGAGTAATACTCTCAACGAAGCTGTAGCAGGCTTAGTTGGATCGGTTTCACCAAACCAACTGTCCATTTTATTGGCTGTGCGATCGACCCAGTTTCGAACACTCTTTTGTTTTTGGTCTGCCCATGTTTGATTTTCAGTTTCAGATGTTGGAGGCACGATTGCCAAATTTGATTGTTCTGGGAGAAAAGTAGGTGTTGAATCTACGAGCTGAGGAATATATTCCCAGATATTAAAATAGGGGTTTTTCGTTACAGTTGTAGACGTTTCTTGAAATTCTTCATTAGAATCAATTATTTCTGATTCTGCATAAGTTTGACCAAAGAGGCTACTGGTAATAATACTGAATGCAAAAATTGAAAGCTTAAACTTGATAGAATTCATCATTCATCAATAACCTATTTTTCTGTTTGGTATATAAAACTAATACTACATTCTAATAAAAAAATCAGCTTGATTTAAAGAAGTATTTTGTCAAAACAAATTGAAATCTTATGTAGAAATAGGTGTAGGTGATTGATAATGAAGTATACATCTCAGTATTCTGAAGCAAGCAACCGAATATTGAGATTGCTTGCTTTTAAAAGTGTGTCTAAAGGTTAAAAGCTGACAGACCTTAATTTAAAATATAGCCAAAAGCAGGATCACTTACACCATGCTGACCTGTTTCAACTCGCCCTGCAAAGCGACGATAAAAATTCATTGCTTCTTTGCAAGTCACTTCAAAATCATACCAATGCCCTGAGTCTTTTAATGACCATGACAGGATTTCTTCAGCATTTGGTTTGACTGTTACAGTTTTAGCCTGTTGTGAGAAATAGGCTTTGTCTTTGACTGTTAGGGTGCAGTTTCGTGAACCTGTATTGTGCAATTTTAAATAGACATCCCCTTTTTCTAAATCATAGCAAACTTGGATTTCAGGCAGTATTTTTGCAGTCGTTAATTCTTGGAAATTACCTTTAAAATAGCGTAAGAATCCATTATGACTCAGTACCCAAAGATCATACTGATGATTGTTTAGTGACCAAATATCCTCAAGCTGTTTATTTGCTTCAACCACATAGCGACGAGGAAATTGATCTAAGGCAAGTTTATCATAGACATGGAATACAGCCCCTTGCGTACCTGCATTGGCAAATTTAAGTGTTATATCGTTGGCTGAAGTCACAGCGCTGTTATGCAGTACATAAGGCAAAGCACGTGAAGGGCGGCTTCCTGTTTCTTGCTTCGGCAGTTGTTGATTGGATGGTACTGGAATTTGCAATAAAGCACCTTGAGCGATTGCAATTGCATCAGCTTCTGCCTGTGTTTTCTTGCCATTTAAAACAGGCAACTCTAATTTATTGGGATTTTTAAAATCAAAAGCAGAGGTTAAATCTCCACAAATAGCGCGTCGGAAAGCGCTGATATTGGGTTCTTGAACATTGAAGCGTTTTTCTAAGAACTGAATCACTGATGTATGGTCAAAACTTTGAGAATTTACCCAGCCCCCACGACTCCACGGTGAAATGATATACATCGGAACACGAATCCCAGGCCCAAAAGGTTGTCCATCACCGACAGACTTCCCATCTTTACGTGCTTCGAGTTTTGGCTGTTTGCTAAATCCTTCTGGGAATGGATAATTGCAATATTCATAAGCCATGTCTGCGTCACTAAGAGTGGTTTTACCATAAGTTTTGCCTGTGTTGTGGTCATAATAAGGCGGGCAAGGTGGTGCGACATGATCAAAATAACCATCATTTTCATCATAGTTAATGATCAGTACCGTTTTACTCCATACATCTGGGTTTGAGGTTAATGCATCCAATAATTCTTGGACATACCAGCCACCTTGTACAGGCGATGACGGTGATGGATGTTCAGAATAAAGCGCTGTAGGTACGACCCATGAAACTTCAGGAAGTTGATTGTTCAATACATCCTTTTTAAGCGTGTCAAATAGTCCTTGATTGGGGAGTGTATTGGCAATTCCTTTAAATAATGGATTATTCACATCATCAATCGTAGGGTCATAGGCAGGGCTGATGACTTTGCTGTCGCTAGAAACTTGACGTTCTTTAGGCGCTTTTTCGTTGGCTGCACGAAATTGGCGGAATGTGATGAGCTGATTACAACCAAAATTATCAGGCATATTCTGATAGACTCGCCATTTCACACCCGCTGCTTCTAAGCGCTCGGCATAGGTTGTCCAAGTCAGTCCGACTGAAGAAGGGCCGATTGAACTCTGCTCATTATTCAGCATATTTACACCAGCAGGCTTAGGACCATTGCTTCCCGTGTAATAAAACAAGCGATTGGAATGTGTTCCTGTATGCATGGCACAATGGTTGTTATCACAGACGGTAAATGCTTCAGCGAGTGCATGTTGGAAAGTCAATTCTTTGGGTGAATAATAAGACATTGAATGGTCTTTTTTGATTTTTGGCCAACTGTCCATGCGACCACCATCCCATGCATCTTGAGAATCGATCCATGTATGTGGTGTGCTATTAAGACGTTGAGCATTTCCTTTAGCACTGTCTAATTCATAGGGTAGTACTTCTTTGCCCAAGGCATTGAGCTGTTGCCAAACTGTACGATTATTGGCAAGTGGAATGGTAAAGCGATCACCAAATCCTCGATAACCTTTACGGGTACCATAATAACTATCAAAAGAGCGGTTTTCTAACATCAGCATGACTACATGTTTGACATCTTGGATCGTACCTGTTTGATTATTGGCATCAATCGCTAAAGCTTTTTGAATCGAGTTTGGAAAGGCTGCCATCGCGCCTAAGCCCGTCAATCCTTGTAAAAAGTGACGTCGATTCATTTTTATTGTTTTCATGTTTTAATTTTCCTCGAATTATTTCTATTAAGGTGCACAATTCAGTTTAGGTGTATTGGGCTTGTTTTCTGATGAATCATCATCATTACAAGCACTGAGTCCAAAACTCATCATAATAAAAAATCCTAAGAGGATAATTTGGCGTGTTTTTTTTATACAAGGAGGGCTGTTCATTGACAATTTGCTTCCATGAAGTTGAGTCAAGAACATAGGAAAGGCGAGTTGCAAAGATGTGACTGTGCTTTGACAGATTCATGAATTCCAAAACATCTTGAAATGTAAAAAAGCTAAGTTGTTTATTTTTAAAATAAAGAAATAGGTTGTGAAATTTTTATAAAAATATAGGAGAAATGTGATCACATCATGCACAGGTTGTGGATAACTTCGATCTTATCCACTCGGAATTTTTTAACAAATCAACAAAAAATCCCCCAAAATGGAGGATTCATTGTCTTAGAAACTAAGAAAATACAAACAACGTGGAATATACATCAAAAAATAAAAAGAAAACTACAGCGCGATAAATTCGTAAAAATACAATTTCTAAAATCATATTAATAGATCAAAAAAAGCTTGAACAGTTCTATTTATGCAACGCTCTATTGCAAAAATGACACAAAATAAATGAAAAAATGTCAGTAAAAATAAGTAAAAGAAATATAAAAAATTCTTTTAAAAATTGAGACCCAAACTTTTAAGTTGAATTTCAATAAAATTGTAACTGATCAAAGCAGGTGAAATTCTTAAGTGGATTTCACCTGTTCGTGATTTGATTATTGTGTCATTCAGATTTATTTATTCGGCACTTCACAAGATTCATCATTACATGATGGTGCATCTGGTTGCTCAACTTCAACATCATTGGCTGATTCAAGGGCTTTTTGCATCACTTGAACAAATACGTCATGTGGTTGCGCACCTGCCAAAGCCACACGTTGATCAAATACAAAGAATGGAACGCCAGTCACTTTGAGTTGATCATGCGCCACTTCTTCATCAAACTTCACAAAATCAGCAAATTCTTCAGAATTAAGTACATCATCCACTTCAACAGGATTTAAACCGATACGTGCAGCAACATCTTCAATCGTTTCACGTTCACCAATCGGTAAACCTTGGGTCATATAGCTATAGAAAAAAGCTTCTTTGGCTTCTGAACCTAAACCTTTGCTTTGCGCAAGGTGAATAATACGATGCGCGTTAAAGGTATTGCCAGAATTGGCATTTTCCCAATTAAACTCAATGCCTTCTTCTTTTGCCATCGCTGCGATATTACGTTGCATTTCTTCAACTTCAGCAATGGTACGACCATATTTTTGTGCTAAACGTTCAGAGTTAGACACTTCTTGGCGTACAGGTGCTTCTGGATCAAGTTCAAAGCTGTGCCAATGTACTTCGAGTTCAACACCGACTTGCTCAGCAGCAGCTTCAAAACGTTTTTTACCAATATAGCAAAAAGGGCACACCACATCTGACCAAATATCTACACGCATGGGAAATCTCTAAAATCGAATAATGAACAATGATGGGGTTGTTGGAGAGAAATTTAAAGGGACTTTTTGAATAGAAAATGGATTTACTGTTGTGGAGTCATGGGTATTTATCGCTAATATGGATAAATAACATACAGTTTTTTATAATTTCATATATATTTTGAGATATGAACGATGATATGTGGAGTGAGGGAATGCGACGAACGTTGCTGATTGTGATAAGCCTTGTTTTGGTGATTCTCTTAGCCATCGGTGGCTTTCTTTACTATGACCATACTTCGATTAAAAATGAGGAAGCCAATCGTCAGGCATTTGATTTGGTGATGACAGAAAAAATGCGTCAACTTTCTGAGCAAGCTCAAGATCGCTCTAAATCGGTTCAGATTGATATTCAGGATGCACGTTTAAAAGGTGACTATAAAACGCTATCTGAGTTTTTATTGGCTTATTGGGTGCGGAATGTCGATACTCGAAATGCTTATTTAAATCAACTCGCTGCTGCCAAATGGGATCAGTTTTTAGATGTAAATCGACTTGATCTAGATCGAAAGCAAAATTATGCAGAAACTACGCAAATGTTGAGCACGGTACGTCAAGCCATGCAACAGTATCAGCAAAATAATACACAAAATAAACAACAGGCATTGCAACAATTAAAGCAATTGGATTTGCGCAAAGATCTGAAACAGCCTTTGCTGGATAAATTACAGCAAAATGCAAAAGTTGATCCTGAAAATGCTTTGATTTTGAATGAATTACAGATTCTAGCCAAAGCTGAAAAAATGTTTGAAATGTTAAAAAAATATGAATGGAAAAAGCAGGGCAATCAAATTCTGTTTAAGGAAGATGCACAAGTGAAACAGTTTAATCAGCTTTATCAGGATGTGTTAAAGCTCAATAGCCAAATCAACTCCAAGAAAGAGCAAAATGCGGAGGTTTTGGCAGATGAGTTATAAACTTTTAAATAAATAGGCTTTTTATGGTAAACGTCTATGTGTTTATCATCATTTGATAAATTAATGGTGTGAAATTTACCGTTTATCTAAGTTTTGATGAATCAAAACGTGGTTTGCTGTAGCCTATTTTATACCCAATTTATTTTACTCGATCATATTGTTATCCATGATATGACGATCCATTTTTACAGGTGAAATGTATGAACTTTATCAAAGCTTCGATACTTGTAACTGCACTGAGTTCTATTTTTTTAACCAGTGTTCAAGCTGAAGAAGTCACAACTTTGCCGACCATTAAAGTAATGGCAGATGCTGAGTTGCGTGATGAAGAAGTCAAAATGGCACCTTTGCAAGAAGATAAAAATGTCCGTAAAGCTTTGCAGAAAAAAATAATTAAAAGTGAGCAAGATATTCAAAATTATGTGATTGGTGATAGTGCCAATATTGTGAATGTTCAACCGAAAGCACCGCAGATAGATATGAGCGGTTTAAGCCCAATGATGCAAGAATATGTTTTGGCAGTTGCATCTGGTTTACAGTCTTCTGATCCAACATCTGGTTTGATGACGATGCTTCAACCTGTTTCGATGGGGCTTACACGTGATCAAGCGATTGAGGCTGTTAAAAATGGTTCGTTTAAGTTGAATATAGATACAGATCGTTTGAATTTGATGATGGGTGATAATAAGTGGCAAAGTAATCTGCCGACGAATAAGCGTTAAGCTGAATATGATGTTAAAAAGCCAATCAGACGATTGGCTTTTTTAGTTTTAATTATGGGTAATTAAAAATTATAAAAATAGTTAAATACTTATTTTTATAAATAAATTTGTTAATATCGATATAACTTTATAATAAATTGATGTAGCGCTATGAGCACGAATTTAATCGCCCATTTAAAGAAAAAATGTGAAGAAGATGGAAATGTAGCAATCCTATTTGCACAATGGGAGTTTGATCAAAAGCTTGTAGGGAAAGCCTTAGAAAATATTGGTGGTTTTTATCCACATTTTAGTAATCATAATGCTTCGCACTCACAGCAAATATTAGTCAATATTGAGCGTATTTTAGGTAATGATATTGAGTTTCTAAGTGCAACAGATACATGGTTAATTCTTGAAGCTGCATATTGGCATGATGTTGGAATGTTAGTCGATGCTAAAAATGCAAAAGAAGTCCATACAAACGCTGATTTCAATTTCATGATCCAAACAATAGCGAGTGAAAAAGGACATGATCTTCAGAAGTTTTGCCAAGCCTATGTTGAGCAAAATTGGCTATCGGCTGTTGGTACTGAAAGTCACCCTTTTGATGGGATTGAAAAGTATCGTCAATTAGTTGCAGAATGGTTTAGACGTGGGCATGACAAGCGTGTTGGTAAAATAGTTGAAGACCCCTTTGAAGATTTAGGAATAAAGTCACCTAGAACAGAACTTTTACCAAATCGAATTTATCGTTATTTAGGTCAAATTTGTGTTTCCCATGGTATGAATTTTGATACTTTGATGGAAACACTACCTTATAAGCAAACAGGTTTAGGTACTGAAGATTGTCACCCCCGTTTTATTGGATGTTTACTTCGTTTAGGAGATTTATTTGATTTAGATGATAATCGGTTTTGTCCTGTTATGGCTAAGCATGTCAGTAATATGCCTTCTGTAAGTAAGCATCATCACGACAAGCATTTATCGTTACGAGAATTTCAACTTGATAAACGAACTGTAAAACTAGTCGCAGAATGTCCTGATGAAATGTCTTATGTCGAAACACAAAATTGGTTTGGTTGGATACGTGAAGAATTTCAAAATCAAATGTCACAATGGAATTTGATTGTACCAAGTTTGAAATTTGGCTCACTTCCAACAATAGAACAACTCGATGTTCGAATGCAAGTCAAAAATGATAAGGGATTAATTAGTGAAAAAATTTTACTAAATAAGAAACCAATGAAGTTTACTTTAGATGAAAAAAATGGAATGGAATTATTACAAGGTGCAAACTTGTATATTAATGAATTTAGCATTTATAGAGAACTGATTCAAAATGCAATTGATGCAACAATGTTGAGAATATGGCTTGAGGAAGATCAAAATAAAATTCGAAACTTACATCCATATCACCCTGATTTTATAAGTTTATGTCAGAAATACCCAATTAATATAGATATTTCTAGAGTATCAAGCATAGGTGAGCCAAATAGTTTCATTTGGGAAATTGCGATTACAGACAATGGAATTGGTATCAGCCTAAAAGATTTAAATTATATGCAAAAAATGGCGGGTTCAAGTAGAAATCATGAAAAGAAAAAAATAGTAGAAGAAATGCCAATTTGGATGCGTCCATCAGGTGAGTTCGGCATAGGATTACATAGTGCATTTTTACTTTGTAAAAATCTACCTGAAGAAGATCAATTTTTGAAGTTCACGACAATGAATTATTTTAGCAATGAGAAACTTCAGGTTGAAATGAGTTCACCCCTAGGGCATAAGAACGGATATTGTTTTATAACTAAAATTGAAAGTAAAAGAAGAAATATCGGAACAGAGCTAAGAGTTAGATTTTCAAGTCAATTTGATTTTTCATCATATTATTTACAGTTACAAGGACGAAGTATTAGTGAAATTGAAAAAAATAAAATGAATTTATATAAAGAAAAAATTATTGATACTATTTTAATGAATACTCCATTTTATAATTCTAGATCTAACTCTTTCAAGTGGGATGGTGAAAATAATATAGCTTATAAAGTTTTTATCAATGAAGATGCGGATGAAAAAAATGCAAGTTTTAGAGGGCAAAAGACACGCTTTACAGATTACTTTTATGATCGTAATGTTGTGGATTATAGTATTGATTTTTATGGGCTAAAAGCCAGTGATACTTTAAATATTAGTCGTGATAAATGGACTCGTGATTTTTCATTGAAAATAATCAAAGATGTCGATAAATATACTAAAACTTATATAGAAGATTTCTCAACAATCGAAAAGAAGTTTATTGATAAGTTGATGGGGTATAATTTATCAAATAGTAGTGATTGGAAAAAATTCAAAATAAATTTTATTAATAAATCTTTAATTATTAAAGATCTATTTAATAAAGATAATTTGTTTATAGATATGGAGTTATTTGAAATTATCTCTGATAATGTAAGCTTACTTAAAGATTATTATATTTTTGAGCATAAAGAAATGAAAATATTAAGTAAATTAATTGATAGTCAAGCTAAAAATGAATTGAGCAGTTGTGCTATTTTTGAAAGTGATGTTTCGTATTTAGAAAACGATAGAGATTTTAAATTTGATACTAGAGCAATTTATATTTCCCCAAATGGAAATAAACCTCCAGAGGAAGTTAATGGAGTCGTAATAATATGGAAAGATTTCATTCCTTCAAGTAGATTTAATTATGATCATTATAATGTAAAAAAGCAGTTTTCTGACATAAAACATCGTATTGAAAACAATATAATAGCAAAAAAAAGTAATGATAATTTTTTAATAATAAAAGATAGAGATATTCTAGAGAAATATAAATTGTTAAAAATCAATATAAAGGATGATGAGTGTATAATTAGTCCTTATCAAATAGATAAAAAACTATATCTTTTAGATATGAATAATTTAGCTACTTTTTTATTTTATAATCAAAAAGATCAAAAAGTAAAAAACACTAAAGAGATATACTTAGATGAAATAAAAAAATTAGTAAGTGAGCTTGATATTTATATTGAAAGTACAGGTCTTAAGAAATTTTTAAAAAGAACCCCACACTAAGCGGGGTTCTTTTTCACATATTTAAAACTTAAACACGTTCGATAATAGTCGCGATACCTTGACCAAGACCGATACACATCGTTGCAAGACCGATTTGCGTATCTTGTTGCTCCATTACGTTAAGTAATGTAGTTGTAATACGCGCACCAGAACAACCCAATGGGTGACCCAATGCAATCGCACCACCGTTCAAGTTAATGATGTCTTGCTTGTCATAGATGTTCAAACCTTTCATAACAGAAAGACCTTGAGCAGCAAATGCTTCGTTTAACTCGATGGTTTGGATGTCATTCATGCTCAAACCAGCACGTTTAAGCGCTTTTTGAGTTGCAGGAACAGGACCATAACCCATGATCGCAGCATCACAGCCTGCAATCGCCATAGAGCGGATGACAGCACGAGGCTTAAGACCAAGCGCTTGAGCACGTTCAGCAGACATCAACAACATTGCAGAAGCACCATCAGACAACGCTGAAGAAGTCGCAGCTGTTACAGTACCGCCTTTCGGATCAAATACAGGGCGTAACGCTTTGAATGCTTCAAGATTAGCATCGGCACGGATCACTTCATCGATATCGCAAAGTTGTTTGAAGCCATTTGCATCATGACCTTCAACACCAACGATTTCATTTTTGAAACGACCTTCCTGAGTTGCAGCCCATGCACGACGGTGAGATTCAACACCGAACGCATCTTGTTCATCACGAGAGATACCATTCATACGACCTAACATTTCAGCGGTTAAACCCATCATGTTAGACGCTTTTGCGTAGTGTTTAGACGCTTCAGGGTTGAGGTCGATGCCGTGCATCATGCCTACGTGACCCATGTGCTCTACACCACCGATGATGAAAATATCACCTTGGTTGGTTGCAATCTGCGCCGCAGCAGTATGGATCGACTGCATAGACGAACCGCAAAGACGGTTAACCGTTTGACCACCCACAGTCTTAGGAAGATCAGCTAGAAGGACGATGTTACGAGCAATGTTCATACCTTGCTCTAAAGTCTGGTTCACACAACCCCAGATTACATCTTCAACTTCGTTGACATCAAACTGGTTACGAGCAACTAAAGCACGAACCAATTCAGCAGATAAGCTGTCAGCACGTACATTGCGGAACATACCGTTTTTGGTTTTACCCATTGCAGAACGTACGCCATCAACGATGACAACGTCACGCGGATTTAAAGTAGCCATTCACGTCGCTCCTTAACCGTAGAATTTTTTGTTGTTAGCAGCCATGTCACGCAACATTTGTGGCGCTTCATAAGCCTTACCTAAGTGTGCATATTTGTCACAAAGCGCAACGTATTCAGCAACACCTGTCTGGTCGATGTAACGGCATGGACCACCACGGAATGGAGGGAAACCTACACCCATGATCATTGCCATATCTGCTTCAGATGCAGTAGATACGATGTTGTCTTCTAAGCAACGAACAGTTTCGTTACAGAACGTCAGCATCATACGGTCAATGATTTCCTGAGCATCAAACTCGTGCTTTTCAGTCGTTGCCATAGATGCAACAAGCTCGTATGCAGTTGGATCAACCACTTTGGCTTTTTTGCCTTTACGATCAAGTTCATACTTGTAGAAACCAACGTCATTTTTCTGACCAAGACGTTTGTTTTCGTACATGATTTCGATCGCGCCTTTATAATCAGGCTTCATACGGTCAGGGAAACCTTCCGCCATCACTTCTGCGCCGTGTACACCTGTGTCGATACCCACAACATCGATCAAGTATGCAGGACCCATAGGCCAGCCGAATTTTTCCATTACTTTATCAACTTGCTGGAAGTCAGCACCGTCTTTAAGCAATAGGTCAAATGCACCGAAGTAAGGGAACAATACACGGTTTACAAGGAAACCTGGGCAGTCATTTACAACGATCGGTGTTTTACCCATTTTCTGAGCTAAAACTACAGTCGTTGCAATCGCTTCTTCAGAAGTTTTTTCACCACGAATCACTTCGACCAATGGCATCATGTGAACTGGGTTAAAGAAGTGCATACCGACGAAGTTTTCAGGACGCTCTAATGCATTTGCAAGGCGTGTGATTGAAATCGTAGACGTATTTGACGCAATGATCGTATTTTCACGAACTTTTGCTTCTGTATCACGTAATACAGCTTCTTTGATTTTTGGATTTTCAGTCACAGCTTCAATCACAATGTCGACTTCTTTGAATTCGTCATAGCTTAAAGTTGGACGGATGCGAGCAAGGGTTTCACCCATTTTCGCAGGAGTCATGCGTTTGCGTTCAACCTGTTTGGTCAACAAGCCATTCGCTTCAGACATACCCAAAGCAAGTTGTGGATTACCAATATCTTTCATGATGATTGGTGTGCCTTTGCTTGCCGCCTGGTAAGCAATACCGCCACCCATGATACCCGCACCTAAAACAGCTGCCTGGTTAACTGGATGCGCACCTTTCTCATGTTTCTTAGATGCTTTTTTCACAACCTGGTCATTGATGAATAAACCGATCAATGCACCTGCTTGTGGGGTAATCGCAGCTTTAGCAAAAGCTTCCGCTTCAATTTTCAACGCAGCATCACGACCTTGGCTCACACCCGCTTGAAGTGAATCAAGAAGAAGTTTAGGCGCAGGGTATTGAGCAGGGTTTGCTTTCGCAAGAACCACACCTTTAGATGAGTTAAACGCCATCATTTGTTCAAGCATGTCTAACTTAACAGGCTCTAATTTTTCTTGACGTTTTGCTTTCCAATTTAAACGACCTGAGATTGCTTGTTTAACAAGGTCAATCGCAGCGTCCTGTAATTTGTCCGCAGCAACAACTGCATCTACAGCACCGTCTTTCAACGCAGCAGCAGGTTTTTTGTTTGCAGAAGTGGCAATCCACTCAACTGCATTGTCGATACCGATCACACGGCTTAAACGAACAGTACCACCGAAGCCTGGGATGATGCCCAGTTTAACTTCTGGCAGACCAACTGTTGCAGCTTCTGACATGACACGGTAGTCACACACCAGGCACATTTCAAAACCGCCACCCAATGCAATACCATTGATCGCAGCGACTTTAGGAACTTCTAAATCTTCAAATGAGTTGAAAATTTCATGAACAGGCATTGCCCATTCTACAATTGCGCTTTCGCCTTGTTTGAAATTGTCACCGAATTCAGTGATGTCTGCACCAACGATGAATGTTGATTTACCAGATGTAACGATTAAGCCTTTCACTTCGCTGTTATTTTTTACAGCTTCAATGGCAGCTTTAAAGTCTTCAATCGTTGCACGGTTGAATTTGTTAACCGACTCACCTTGTAAGTCAAAGCGGAATTCTGCGATTCCGTCCGAAAGCATTTGGACGGTAATGGCATTGCCAGCGTGGATCATGCCCTGATCTCCTTTTTTGGAGGACTTCTAAGTTGATGTTCTGAAGTGTGTGTGCAATTCCCGCACACATTTCGACTTCTCTAATCTTACGATAACTATATCTAAAAAGAACCTAACAAGTTGTATCAAGCCGTGACGCAAGGGTCATCAATTTTTTTGTTGCAAAAACTTGTTCTGGATTAAACAGTATGTGCATGAAATCCTAGAAATGAAGCAAAGCGAATGTTTAATTTGAGTTTTTTCATAAAATAAAGGAAATATTTAGGTTTTTTAAAAGCATTTTAAGTATGAATAAAAAATAATTTTTTAGTCATTTTGGTCAATTGATTGTATCAATCCAAAAGAACACAGCATTTTCAAGTGAGTTTTATATAAGGTGATTTCTTTTTACGATTGGCATTTTACGTACTATTTTTGTTAAGATTTACCATTGATAGTCTCATTGATTGAGATTTTCATTGCATTAGCAATCCTTTATTGCTCGATTACCCTTACTAATGAAATGAGTGCTGTATGATTAAATGGATCATATTGGCGATTTTTGTGATGTCTGCATTGTATATCCAAAATCGCGGTAAAGTGCGTCATTCGTTTTATCGTCAGTTCTTTGACCATTCTACGATACTCGCACCCATCAATTTCTTGATGTACATGTTTTCTAAAGTGCCAAATCAACCCTATATTGACACTCAACATTTTAAAGACTTAAAAGTGTTGGATGAAAATTGGGAAATGATTCGTGATGAAGCGAAAGCACTTTATGCCAAAGGTGGGATTAAAGCATCTAGTAGCTATGATGATCTGGGCTTTAACTCGTTTTTTAAAACAGGCTGGAAGCGTTTTTATCTGAAATGGTATGACTCAGCGCATCCTTCAGCGGCAGAACTTTGCCCAAAAACCACTGAATTGTTAAAAACATTACCGACCATTAAAGCTGCGATGTTTACTGAGCTTGCACCTGATAGTCGTTTAGTCCGTCACAGAGATCCTTATGCAGGTTCATTGCGTTATCACTTGGGTTTATTAACACCAAATGATGATCGTTGTTTTATTGATGTGGATGGTCAGCGTTATTCATGGCGTGATGGTGAAAGTGTGGTATTTGATGAAACTTATATTCACTATGCTGAAAATACCACAGACCAAAACCGTATTATTTTCTTTGCCGATGTGGAACGACCATTAAAAGCTAAATTTATGGAACGTTTTAATCATTGGTTCGGTCGAAAAGTGATGACTGCTGCAAGTTCTCCGAATGAAGCAGGAGACCAAACTGGCGGTTTAAATAAGGTTTTTGGTTATGTTTACCAATTCCGTATTAAAGCCAAAGCATTAAAGAAAACCAATCGTCAACTGTACTACTTCTTAAAGTGGTTCATCATGTTGGGGCTATTCTTCTTGATCTTTATTCGACCTTATATGTCACAAATCATGGCATTCTTTCAAAAGTTGTTTTGATTGTATTGAAATATCTAAACGCTCGAAAGGGCGTTTTTTTATGCCTTGAATTTGTGTATTCACACTAATGAAAAATAAAGCAATAAATCCATGAAATAATTATGGGTTTTGGTTAGAATCATGTGAAATATACATGAGTTGATAGAGATGCAAACATTTCGAAGCAAAATTGATTGGTGGGTTTTTGGCTTTATTGTTGCGATGTCTGGTTTGTTGATTCAACTCTTAGTAACGATGTATGCCAAAGGAACAATGCAGGAATATCCTGAGCATACTACCGTGTATATTTTGACTGTGATTTTGCTTTGGTTGCCGTTGTTGACGACACGTTATGTGATTAAAGATCGGACTTTAACGATTCATACTCTTATCTTTAAATGGGTGATTCAATTGGATGATATTCAAAAAGTCAGCCCAACAGATCATTTGGATGTATCGCCTGCATTGTCTTTGAAGCGGTTTAAAATAGAATATTTGAAAGATGGAAAGCCTAAACAAATATTGGTTTCACCGAGAAATCCACAAAAATTTTATGAGCTAGTAAATACGAATTATTCTAAATGATCAGTGAGAAAAAGTATTTCCTGAGTTTCCAAGCTTTTATAAAACGTGAAATTCAGCATTGTGGTAATCAATTCTGGCGTCATTATTTTCAGGATGATTTAAAAAATAAATGGCTAAAACTGGCTCAAGTTCAGTCCTGATTTTCCGTGCTAAATGCCGTGCGCCAAAACGAATATCATGATCTTGATAAAAATAGGCTTTGGCTGAATCGGTTAAATGAACAGTTCGTTTTTGATGTAGTAAACGCTGATTGAGCTTTTCGAGTTCGATCTCAACCAATCGTGGTAAAGCATCTGATTGTACCGCTTGATAATGCAAAGTTCGATCAATCCGATTGAGAAATTCAGGATCAAATTTACGATACATGACTTTTTCAATAATGGTCTGTGTTGGTATTCGTTTGAGGCAGATGTCCTGCATTTTTTTTGTAAAAACTGTATTTTCTCCAAATATTGCTGTGCTGCCTGTGCACCAATATTACTGGTCATAAAGATCATACAGTTTCTAAAATCTATGGTTTTTGTCCCTGCGGTTAAGGTCAGCTTTCCTGTATCTAGAATATTCATCAAGCCACGAATCACTTCGGTAGAGGCTTTTTCTAACTCATCAAAAAGTACAATGCCAGGACGGGTATGTGAACCTGCAATCGCAGTTTCATCAAAGAGGCTATGACCTTCTTTTGAACCGACATAGCCAGGCGGTGCGCCTGTAATGGCTGCTGTATAATGCTCTTGTGCCAAAGTATTCATATCAATGCGACAAAAGGCATCGGCTTGTCCATAAATGGCTTCCGCAATTAATCGTACAGTTTCAGTTTTTCCTACACCCGTTGGGCCAAGCATCAGCGTGACCGAAAGCGGTTTATCGGGTGGAGAAAAATCAGCTTTAACCACATGCAACATTTTCGATATTTCATCTAATGCTTTTTCTTGCCCAATAATATGTTTACGCAAATGCTGCATTACAGTTGTAGGTTCAAAATGAAAACGTGATTTTCCTAGACTCAGATTTTTCTCAGATCTGCCATGCGTGGAAGTGGAAGGCTTTACGATATGGATTGCTGCATTTTCAATGCTCATTCAAATTGAACCTAACTTGATCAATGAATAAATTTATCACTTGAGCATAGCAAAAAATAAAGGGCTGACTAATAGCTTTTAGCAATGGGATGATCGGTGAATTCTTTGTTTCTACATGCTTAGTAAATAAATTGCTTGAAATTGGAATAAAAAGCATCACATCATGGGATGGAGTTGAAAAGAATTAGGTCAACAGTGAACGAAAACGCACGTGAAAATATCGAAAAGATTTTAGCCAATATGACTACATTGCCGGGTGTCTATCGCATGCTCGGTAAAGAGGGTGAGTTGCTCTATGTTGGTAAAGCCAAAAATCTAAAAAATCGTGTGTCGAGTTATTTTGTGAAGACCATTGAACATCCCAAAACACAAGCTTTAGTTGCACGTATTTATAATATTGAAACATTGGTTGTTCGTTCTGAAACTGAAGCTCTATTACTTGAACAAAACTTAATTAAACTGCATCGTCCGCCCTATAACATCATGCTGCGCGATGATAAATCGTATGTCTATATCTTTGTTTCAGCGGATAAACCTTATCCACGTATTGCATCGGGGCGAGGTAAAGGTAAACACCAAGTCGGCAAGTTTTTTGGTCCTTATCCGAGTGCTTATAATGCACGAGATACCTTACTCGTCCTACAAAAATTATTTAATGTTCGTCAATGTGAAAACAGCTATTTTTCACAACGCAAACGCCCATGTTTGCAGTACCAAATCAAACGCTGTACTGCGCCATGTGTTGGTCTGATTTCGCCTGAAGCCTATAACGAAGATGTGCAAAACTCGATTCGCTTTTTAAATGGTGATACCAAAGAATTGAATCAAGAATTGATTCAAAAGATGGAACAGGCTGCTGAAAATTTAGAATTTGAAAAGGCAGTATTCTATCGTGATCGTATGGCTTTATTGCGTGATGTGCAGGCGCAACAGGCAATTTATAAAATTAAGGGTGAAGCCGATATTCTTGCCATTGCCTACCAAGCGGGGGTGACTTGCGTACAGATCATGCATGTGCGCAATGGGAAAATGCTCGGTGGAAAAAGTTATTTTCCTGATATGTTAGGCGATGATTTGGGGCAAATGTTGTCCGACTTTATGGCGAATTTCTATTTCCAAGTCGCAGATGAAGTGCCAAGTGAATTGATCGTGAATGTTGAAGTTTCTGATCGCAAAGAGTTGGAAGAAGCGCTGCATCAACAGTTCGAGAAGAAAATTCAAATCAAACATAATGTCCGCGAAACCCGCGCGGAATGGCTCGAACTTGCAGAGATGAATGTTCAGCATGCGATTAAAGGAAAATTGGCGAATCATTTAGAACTGAATGAGCGTTTTCATCAGCTTGAAGAATTTTGTGGTCGCCCAATCGACAGTATCGAATGCTTTGATATTTCCCACACCATGGGCGAAGCGACCATTGCTTCATGTGTGGTCTTCGATGCAGGTGGCGCACGCAAGCGTGATTACCGACAATTCTCGATTGAAGATATTACTGGTGGAGATGACTATGCAGCGATGCGTCAAGCTTTGACTCGTCGCTATAAAAAAGCCATGTTGCCTGATTTATTACTCATAGACGGTGGTAAAGGGCAATTACACATGGCAATGGAAGTGATGCAAGAGTTGGGACTCGATGCCTTTATGGTCGGCGTGTCGAAAGGTGAGGGACGTAAGCCAGGCTTAGAAACTTTACATTTTACCGATGGTACAAAAATCCAGTTGCCTGAGGACAATAAAGCTTTGCATTTGATCCAACAAGTACGTGATGAAGCGCATCGTTTTGCTATTACGAAGCATCGTGCAAAACGTGATAAACGCCGTGGTGGCTCGGTGCTGGAAGCAATTCCAGGACTTGGGCCAAAGCGTCGTCGTGATTTACTCACCCATTTCGGGGGGATTCAAGGCGTGCTCAAAGCTTCTGAACATGATTTGAAATTGGTACCTGGTTTGGGAGATGTCATGGCAAGAACCATTTATAAGGTTTTGCATGAATAATCCTTTTAATTAGTAAATTAAGACTATTGGTAAAACAGTCATACTTGTCGATCATAAGTTGCATTCGCCTAAATGCTCATTGACGCATCAGTCATTGATCATTTCCTTATCTTCAAAAATATGAAAAAGTAGTTTCAGAATATAAAATCAGGATTGGTCATGTCATTGGAACAATTATTTCAACAAATTGAGCGACAACAATGGATTGATATTCCACAAGGTTGGCTACAAGGGCGGACGATTTTTGGTGGTTTAGTTGCAGGAATGTTGATTTACAAAGCAATCACGACGATCAATGATTCAGAGAAAAAACTGTTGAGCTGTAGTGTCACTTTTGTTGGGCCTGTAGACGAAGCACAGGTCAAATTGACGGCTGAAATTTTACGTGAAGGTAAGTCGGTCACGACGATTGAAGTACGACTTTGGCAAAATGATGCTGTACAAAGTATTTTGATTGCGAGTTTTGGCAGTCAACGTGAGTCGAAAATTAATGTTCCATTGGGCGTTCAACCCGTTGAGTTTCCACCAGTAGATCAACTGAATATTGTTCCAAAATATCTGCCATTTCCAGAATGTGTGAAAAATTTCCAATTGGCGTGGACGGATGGACATTATCCTATGTCAGGCAGTAAAGAGCCTGACTTTAAGGGCTGTTGTCGCTTTGATCCAGAAGTGCATGCTAATCGTGAGATGAATTTGGCTGACTTAGTCACTTTGATGGATGTTTGGCCACCGGGTGTATTACCAATGTTTCGTAAACCTGCACCTGCAAGTTCATTAACATGGCATTTAACCTTTATTTATCCATTACAAAGTCAGCTCAATGATTGGTTTAAATATCACGTGATTACTGATTTTGCAGAGCATGGTTATTCAGCTGAACACGCCTACTTGTGGGATGCGCAAAATCGTTTGATTGCAATCGCTCGGCAGACTGTGACTGTCTTTGCTTAACTGAGAGTTTGTATAGTCGACAGTTTCATGTGAATCGTATAAAGTAATAGCGAAATAGAGCATACTCTAAATTATCATTTGCCTGTTATTCGGGTAAATAGGGGACTCAGTGGCGGTATCTATGACTACAGGTCGTATCCTGAATATTCCAAATATCTTGACGTTAGCTCGTATTGCGTTAATTCCTGTGTTTTTAGCTGTTGCATATTGGCCACCTGCGATTGGTGTGGGTGGACATGAGGGGAGTATGACGCGTCATATTATCCTGACTGCGATTTTTGTCATTGCGGCGGTGACAGACTGGTTTGATGGTTATCTTGCGAGAACCTTGAATCAAACCTCTGCATTTGGGCGTTTTTTAGATCCAGTCGCAGATAAACTGATGGTTGCAGCTGCACTCATTGTACTAGTGCAATGGCAACCGACGATTACGATGGCATTTGCTGCGATTGTGATTATTTCCCGTGAAATTACGGTATCTGCTTTACGTGAGTGGATGGCAGAGTTAGGTGCGCGTACCAATGTTGCGGTATCTACAGTGGGTAAATATAAAACTGCCTTTCAAATGATTGCGATTACAGTATTTTTATTAAACTGGCAACCACTTGAAATGTTGGCGTATGGCTTGCTCTATACTGCTGTGATTCTGACTTTATGGTCGATGTTTATTTACTTAAAAGCTGCTTGGCCGTATTTAAAACAGCCTTAATATTTGAATTGAATCATAATATTGATTGTCGAAGCCTTTCTTTGTGAAAGGCTTTTTTATTGCATTAAAATTGTATTTTAGAACTGCTTAAAATTTGAGTCGAAATATAGGAATTATGCTATATTTTAGACAGAAAAATGAAGAATTAAACTGTCGCACAGTAGAATGAAAAATATCCTGTGCGTGGTCAAACTAAGGAATATTCATGTCTGCATTGCTGTATTTATCGAATAATCAAGTGTACTTATTAGATAATAATAAAACCATAACTGTCCCATTTCAGGCGATTGATCAATATAAAAAGAACTTAGTTGAGATCCAACAACGTAAAGACTGGAAAACCAAAGGTACAGGTGCTCAGTTTATGGGGAACTATGTACAAAATGATGAAGCCGATTTAAATCATATTTTCCCTACAGATGTGATTTTAACCTCTGATCATAAAATGATTTATAGCGCATGCTTACAAGATGGCGTTTCGATCAATATTAAGTCATTAGATAATTTGCAAGAAACAGAAGGTTTGATCCTGCGAAAAAATGATTTTGTCGTCCAAGATATGGCATACGATGAATCGAAGCGACGTTTAGCTTTGTCGGTTAACACAGACCACTATGAACGCCACATTTGTATTTTACCTTTGGATGCCAATCGTACACAGTATTTAACTGAGGGAGAATGTCAGGATTCAAACCCATGTTTTGATCCGCGAGATACAATGCAGTTGTATTATGACTCTTGTGGCTTAGGCATCGGAGAGCATCGTATCGCGTTTAGCCCGAAAGAAATTTGTCATTTAGATATGGGGACTGGTGAGCTAGAAACCATCGCCTCTGATCCAAAGTTTGATTTCTTTAAACCGAAGATGGATGGTTTGGGAAATTTATATTTTATTAAACGTCCTTATATGCGTGATGGCTATACCAATTCGCCAGTAACAACATTTAAAGACATTATATTTGCGCCGTTTAAAATTATTCGTGCCATTGTGGGTTGGTTAGATTTTTTCACCCAGCGCTATACAGGTGAATCGTTAAAAACTACGTCTGGAAATAACCCAGCGAAATCACAACAAAAGTCTGAAGAAGAGTTATTTGTTGAGGGGAACTTGATTAAGTCACAACAGAACTTAGAACGAAATCAGAAATTAGGCGAAAAATATCCAGGAACCATTCCAAATTCTTGGGAATTAATCAAAATGACACCATCTGGTGAAATGACAACCTTAAAAAAGGGTGTGATGAGTTTTGCCTTGAACGGTGATTCAATTTTCTATTCTAATGGTAAGTATTTGATTGAAATGGATGCCAATCTGAATGAAAAATCATTGGTCGAAGCGAAGTTAATTTCAAAAATTGTTTGTTGATCATTGCTCGATAAAAAAGCCCAACTGATGATGAGTTGGGCTTTTAAGATCGGTAATTTAAAACACTTAGTTTTTAGTGATCGTGAGAGAGGTATGTTCAAAATGTGGTTTGATATTTCCTACATCACCCAAAGAAAATGTACCTTTTTCCGATTCACGGCTGAGGAAGACAGACAGGGATTGGAAGTCTGCACGACTGATCAATAAATCTTGTATAGAGACCGTCCATTTTTCACCAGAACGGAGTTGAGCAATTCGGTTTGAAATTTGGTTGGGTAGATCCATTTTATTTATCCCGATAAATACGAGCTTGTGTCTTTATTGGGAGCAACATAAAGACCGAGTTCTCGTTAAATTGTTCAGTGAAGTTTCCCCCATGCAAGATGATCAACACCTTGCGATATGACCATCTTGTGACATTTATATTTCATTATCGTGACAAGCTAAAAAAGTATTTAGAAATAAAACAGATAAGCTTTTCTATTTTTCTGCTGAAAAGTTTGAGTTTGCTAAAATATATTCAATTTCTTCTTTTGCTGCAGTTTGTAGTTTTGCGCGAAAAGCTTCTACGGCTTGTTCAATCTGCGTTTCAGCTTCTAGTTCAAGACGTAAGCGCACACTTTCAAGTTCAGAAATGATTTGTGTATCATCAACACGGAATTGACCATTGGCATAGTCGATGGCAGGTGTGTCAGGATTCTTGGTGTACTTTTCGCTGTATTGTAAAATTTCAGTGTCGATGTGTTGGCGTAAGCCTTGCAGCGTATGTTTTTGTTGTTCAAATTGTAGTAATTCATCTTTGATCAATGCTGAATTATAAGCTTGTTGTTGCGCACGTTTTTCAGCCAATGATTTTTCTAAAGCCAGTTGTTTACGAAGTCGTGCTTCTTCTATCAATTGTGCTTTTAAGTCTGCATAAGCTTGTTCAACTTTCAGTTGAGCCACTTGCATTTGACGCTGATCATTATCCAGCCAGTTAGGGATATCTGTTACAGGGCTTAAAAGATCACAGATGCGGTTGAGGTCATCTACAAAAGTTTGGCGTACAGCTTCAGGTGTATCTAACCAACGCTTTTTAAAATCTTGACCGACATTTAATGCCACCACGCATCTCCTTGAAATAAAAGCATACTGATTGAAAATAAATTAAAGTTTATAGGTTTGAGGTGCAATTCCCATCCGTCGATAGGCTTTAAATTTCTCTCGACCGAGTTGTTTTGCAGACTCATCATTTTCAACGATTTCTATAATGTGACTAAATTGTGTCGCAGGATCAAGTGCTTGATTGTTAAAATTAAACACAATCCATTCAGATGATTCAGGTAATTTTGAAGAAATACAAATCGGTGCATTAGTTTGATCAATACCATGCGCTAAGAAACTGCTCGGATCAAAGCTCCATAAGCGTTCATCAAGTTGCTGTTGTGTAACGGTATCAGGGCAATGCAGCCAAATTTTAGCTGCATTTCGCAAAATTTTACGACATAAACGACAGGCACTTTCGACCTGTCGTTCAGGGCTTTTTTCAAACAAATAAAAGCTAATTTTAGCCATTCTTTTGATCACGGTTGATTTTCGCACGATTGGCAATGAATTGCATCAGCAATGGCACTGGACGACCCGTCGCGCCTTTGTTTGCACCAGAGTTCCACGCCGTACCTGCGATATCTAAATGCGCCCAACGGTAGTCTCGTGTGAAGCGTTGCAAGAAACACGCTGCTGTTACAGCCCCTGCTTTTGGCCCACCAATATTGGCAATGTCTGCAAATGGAGAATCAAGCTGTTCTTGATAATCCTCATAGACAGGCATGCGCCATACACGGTCAAATGCCGTATGACCTGCTTCAGTGATTTCAGCAGCCAATTCATCATCTGGGGTAAATAAACCCGAAACAACTGAACCCAATGCAACCACACATGCACCTGTTAGTGTCGCAATATCAATCACTAGGGCAGGATTGAAGCGTTTGATATAGGTCAGTGTATCGCAAAGGACTAAACGACCTTCGGCATCGGTATTTAAAATTTCAACCGTTTGCCCACTCATCGTAGTTACAATATCGCCTGGGCGAGTTGCATGACCTGAAGGCATATTTTCTGCCGCTGCAATTGCACCGACTACATGAATTGGTAATTTCGCTTCACACAGCGCACGAATTGTACCCAATACAGATGCTGAACCGCACATGTCGAATTTCATTTCGTCCATGCCTAGACCTGGTTTCAATGAAATACCGCCAGTATCAAATGTTACACCCTTACCAACAAGGACAATCGGTGCTTGGTCAATATCCGCTTTATATTCAAGGGTAATGACACGACCTGGACGATCAGAACCTTTACTTACGGCTAAGAAAGCATTCATACCTAAGTCAGCAAGTTGTTGCTCTTCAAGTACCGTTACTTTTAAAAGGTCTGGAAATTCTGCAGCCAAAGCACGCGCTTGTTCTGCTAAATATTCAGGGAAGCAAATATTGCCAGGGCAATTGCCTAAGTCACGAGTATAGTTTTGACCATTTTGAACCGCTTCAATAAAGCTGAGTTGATCTGCTGTTAAGCTTGAAGAAGTTGCAATGAATTCAATGGTTTCTAAGTTAAATTCATTTTTCTTAGATTTAAACTCATCATAGCCATAGGCAGCTTGAGTGAGGCTTAATGCAAATAAGTAATGCAACTCTGTCGGAAGTGCAGAAATATCAATACTGATCTGTTTGAATTTTTTTTGTGATGCTTTGATAATCGTTTGTGCGATTTTTGCTAATTTCGCCACTTTCACTTCAGATGCTTTATCGATTCCGAGCAAAGTACATTGTGTAACTTGAGTGAGTTTAGCAATCAATGGTAAAGTTTCATTGAAACTCGCTTTGAATTGTGTAGCTTCAATTAATGTATCTAAATCGCTGATTTTATATGTTTCTTGAGCTTGTTTGGTATTTTCAGAATCCACCAGAATATATAAGGACTGGCTAGATGTAGACGCTGAAAACGATGTATTGATCGTAAGTTTCATGTGTTGTCTTTGTGCCTTGTTTACATTTCAAATCATTAAACCATTGAACCACTTCAAATGGTAGAATTTCAATCTAGTTTTATAATTTTAACTTCGGGTAAACTAACAGCACTTCACGTTTAGCCCTTATTTGGAAGATTAATTTGATTATTCGACGTTACCTCGTCAAACAAGTTGTTTCGACTTCATTGGTCGTCGTTGCCTTATTGACACTCATTTTTATGGGTGGGCAGCTGATTAAGCAATTCGGTCGTGCGGCTATGGGGCGGATAGATCCAAGTATCCTATTTAGTATCATTGGCTTTCGTTTCCCTGAATTTCTTATTCTGATTCTTCCATTGGGTTTCTTTATTGGTTTGATGTTGGTTTTTGGTCGCCTATATGTTGATCATGAAATGGCGGTTTTAAACGGCAGTGGTATCAGTCGAATCCAATTGGCGCGCTTACTTATCCCGCTTACTTTGGTGTATTTAATTGCACAAAGTGTTTTGATGGTGTGGATGGCACCCGCAGGGCTTCGCCAATATGAACAATTGATGTCGACGCAAGCGGTCAAAACAGGGTTTGATTCCGTACGACCCCGTGAGTTTATTTCAGCAGGGATGTATACCATCTATGCAGGTTCTTTGTCTGAAGATCGTAAAAATCTAAAAGATGTATTCGTTTATAAACGTGCTGAAAAAACTGGAAAACCTGACGAAATTATCCTTGCCAAAGAAGCGACCCGTATTGAAATTGCTAATGATGCAGCCAGTGTGGTCGACTTGGTTCAAGGGCGTCGTTATGAAATTTATCCGGGCTCTGCCAAATACTCCCAAGCAGAATTCCAAACGTGGCGTTTACGTATCGAAAGTGACAAAGAAGCCAAGTACGATAGTGGTGATGTCGAAGCACTTTCTTTCAACAAGCTATTGGATGCTAAAGATGATCCTGTGATTCAAAGTGAGTTGGGGTGGCGAATATTTGTACCTTTTTCGATGGTTGTTGCACTCATGTTGGCAACAGCACTATGTGAAGTGACGCCACGACAAGGTCGTTATTTAAAGCTTTTCCCAGCCTTATTAATTTTTGCAAGCTTAATCGCAGTGTTAATGGCAGTCCGAACACGAATCACCAAAGATGAAATTGGGATGTGGGCATATCCAGCTGTATTGTTAGTTTATGCGGTTTTTGCCGCTTTATTCGCACGTAAGCAGAAATTAGCACCTAAGATTAAAAAACAGATTCAGCGAGTGAGATCATAATGTTAGCACGTAGAATTGTCGCCAAGCATGTGACTAAAACCACGATGCTCGCTATGTTGGGTGCAACAGCGATCTTATCTGGCTTACAAATATTATTTACCTATCTCGGTGAGCTCAGTAGTTTAAAAGAAGGCTATAGCGCGTGGAATGCATTGCAATATGTTTTGTGGGGATCACCGAAGTATCTCTATGAAATTTTGCCTATTTCAGCGTTGATTGGTGCAATTCTCGGGCTTGGTTCGATGGCATCCAATAGTGAATTGATCGTCATGCGTGCATCAGGGATTAGCCTTTGGCGTATCGTGGGTTGGGTGATGCGTTCGTCACTGGTCTTGGTTATCCTATCTTTTGCTTTGAGTGAGTTTGTTGTCCCTTATACCAGTGAACAAGCGAAAAGCATCAAAAATCATCGCAGTGCGGCAAAATTAGGTGAAGTAAATGGTTACTGGACACGAGAAGGGCAACGCTTTATTTACATCAATTATGCCAATTCACAAGGCGCTTTAAAGCAAGTCCAAGTTTTAGATTTTGATGATCAATATCGTTTGAAATCAGTGCTAGATGCTGAAAAAGGGCAGTTTCTTAAAAATGGTCAATGGGACTTACACGACAGTGCTCAGATGAACATTTTAGAAAATGGTCAGTCTCAACTTGCCAACCAAAATCAACAAACTTTAGCGTTGGCACTACAACCTAAATATGTGCATATGGTGACGATTGACCCTGAAGACTTAGCACCAAGTCAGTTGCTGAGTTTTATGAAATATATGCATGAATATAGTCAAGTACCGAAAACCTATCTTTTAGCGTTTTGGAAAAATGTCGGTTCACCATTTGCTCTACTGGGTCTAGTTTTGATTGCTTGCTCATTTATTTTTGGGCCATTGCGTCAACAGTCGATGGGCTTTCGCTTAGTGATTGCATTGTTTGTGGGCTTAGGCTTCTATTACGTCCAAGACTTTTTGGGCTATGCAAGTTTGGTCTATGCACCTTCTCCTGCGTGGTTTGTATTCCTGCCGATCGTACTGATGTTCGGTGTGGGGAGTTATTTACTTTATCGTGCCCGATAGCCTGTAAATAAGAGAATTGAATCAAGTTTTAGTCGAAAAGCATTTAGATTAGAAATTCTGATGATGGGGATAAATTATTGCCATCGTCGAAACATAGAGTCTGCCGTAAAAAAACGGTAAGATATGATGATTAATTTGTAAACAGAAAAGAGTGTAAATCATGACGGATGCAACTGCTGGCAAAATCCCTCACGTTCTAGTGATTATGGACGGTGTGGGTCATCGTGAAGCGGTCGAGGATAATGCGTTTTTAGCAGCAAAAACGCCAAATCTAACCATGATGCAAGACAAGCATCCGCATAGTTTAATTTCTGGCTCTGGTGAAGATGTGGGGCTACCTGATGGGCAAATGGGGAACTCAGAAGTGGGTCACATGAACCTCGGTGCAGGTCGTGTGCTATATCAAGACTTTACTCGTATTACCAAAGATATCCGTGAAGGTGCTTTTTTTGAACATGAAGTTTTGGTTGATGCTGTAGAAAAAGCCAAAGCTGCCAATGGTGCAGTGCATATCATGGGTTTATTGTCACAAGGTGGCGTACATTCTCATGAAGATCATATTGTTGCGATGTGTGAATTGGCACTCAAACGTGGTGCAAAAGTGTATTTACATGCTTTCCTTGATGGTCGTGATACGCCACCACGTAGCGCAAAACCTTCTTTAGAAAAGCTAGATGCTTTATTTGCTCAATATCCAAATCAAGGTCGTATTGCGACCATGATTGGTCGTTACTTTGCCATGGATCGTGACAACCGTTGGGATCGTGTAGAGCAAGCGTATCGTTTGATGACTGAAGGTGAAGCTGTACGTGTGGTGAATTCTGCGGTTGAAGGCTTGGAACAAGCCTATGAAGCCAATGAAAATGATGAGTTTGTTAAAGCAACGCGTGTTGGTGAGATTGCTAAAGTTGCTGATGGAGACAGCATTGTGTTTATGAATTTCCGTGCTGACCGTGCCCGTGAAATTACCAAAGCATTTGTGGAAAAAGACTTTGCTAATTTTGAGCGTAAAGTTGTGCCAAATCTGTCTAAATTTGTGATGTTAACACGTTATCAAGCAACCATTGATGCGCCAGTTGCGTATATGCCTGAAGAGCTTAAAAACTCAATTGGTGAATATTTATCTTCGCTTGGTAAAACTCAATTACGTATTGCTGAAACTGAAAAATATGCACATGTGACCTTCTTCTTCAGTGGTGGTCGTGAAGATGAATATCCTGGTGAAAAACGTATTTTGATTCCATCACCGAAAGTCGCAACCTATGATTTACAACCTAAAATGAGTGCGCCTGAAGTGACTGATCAATTGGTTGCTGCGGTGAATTCAGGTGAATATGATTTACTTGTGGTGAACTATGCCAATGGTGATATGGTTGGGCATACGGGCGTATTTGATGCAGCGGTGAAAGCAGTTGAAGCCGTTGACCTGAGCCTTGGGCGTTTGTATGAAGCAGTGATGGCAAAACATGGTCATATGTTGATTACAGCAGATCATGGTAATGTAGAACAAATGCAAGACTATGTCAGTGGTCAAGTCCACACTCAACATACCACTGAACTCGTGCCATTTATTTATGTAGGTCCAACATCAGCAACGATTGCAGAAGGTGGTGTATTGGCAGATGTGGCGCCAACATTGCTCCATCTTATGAATATCCCTGCACCGAAAGAAATGCAAGGTCGCAATTTGATTACCTTGAAATCGTAGTAATTATTTAAATTAGGTGAGTGAATGGCTCGAGCTTGGACATATATTGCTGTATTAGCAGGATTATTGACCTGTGGAAGTCATTCTCTTTGGGCGGCAGAAAATGCTGCCCCACTTGACTTTGATGATGTAGAACAGAGCATTGCCGAAGTTCCAATCGAATCGATTGAACAGTTTGTGCAGATTTATGGCATTGTCAAAGACAACTATGTACAAGAAAAACCTGATGATGTTTTATTTTTACAAGCAATCAAAGGCTTAGTCGGTGGTTTAGATCGTTATTCACGTTATTTGTCGCCTGAAGAATATAAACAGTTGATGCAATATACGGAAAGTGATCTTGCAACAGCCGATTTTGAACTCAGTTTTGACAGCCATTTCCATCAATGGAAAATCAAGAATTTGAGAGACAATTCAGATTCAAGCAAGTTGGGTTTGAAGAATGGTTTTACAGTATTTAAAATTGAAAACCAAGAATTAAAGAATTTAAATGCAACACAAGTACAAGATTTATTACATGGTTCAATTGGTTCTACATTTCAATTGCAACTCAACGAGAAAAGCCCAGCGATCTCTATTGTGCGAAATCGAAAACTTGAAGTTGCAGATATTGAACCAATCATGTTGCACAACCAAGTTTTGGTATTAAAAGTAAAAGTATTTCAACAAGATACTGCCAATGAAATTAAGCGTTTAATCGAAGAATATGGCACGCAACGAGTTAAAGCAGTACTTTTGGATTTGCGAAACAATCCTGGTGGTTTGCTTTCAGCCGCTGTTGAAACAGCAGATTTATTTTTAAGCCAAGGGACGATTGTTTCAACAAAAAGTCGTTCCGAAGGAAATCAACAATTCCAAGCTTTACCGGGGGATGAATTTATCCATACTAAACTCGGTGTTTTGATCAATGGTCGTTCTGCTTCTGCGGCAGAAGTGTTTACTGCTGCCATGAAAGAGCATCAACGTGCATGGGTGGTTGGTGAAAAAAGTTATGGCAAAGGCGTAGTACAAAAACTTTTTCCATTGCCAAATGGTGCGGCACTTCAAATGACCGTCTCACATTATTATACGCCGAACGGCAATATGATTGATGGGCAGGGTATTCGCCCTAATTTGGAATATGCATGGACATTGGATCAAAAAGAAGATACGTATTTAAACAATGTTGCGGAGTTACTTCTAAAACATCGTTGATCATTTCGAATTTAAAAAGCTGAGAATGTTCTCAGCTTTTTTCACTTCAAAACTTGAGATTATTCATCATCGTCATCTGTATCTAATCCAAACTTTTTCAGACGATAGCGTAAAGAACGAAAGGTCATACCGAGTTTTTTAGCAGCTAAAGTTCGGTTCCAATGGGTCTGATTCAAAGCGGAGAGCAAGACTTCTTTTTCTACCTTTTCCAAATATTGTTCTAAACCTTCTTCAGGAATTGGTTGATTTTTATCAGCCAGTTCAACAGGAGCAGTTTTTGTAACGATGGGTTCAAATGATTCAGGTTTTATCTGTCCGCGTGGTGGGGCTGCTTGTAAATGTTGAGTATCGATATATTCTTCATCACTCATAGTGATAGCTTTTTCAATAATGTTGCGTAATTCACGAACATTACCTGAATAGTATTGCACCAAAAGAAAAGATTTCGCTTCTTCAGTTAAGTGTTTCGTTGAGATCTTCCATTCAGTACAAATTTGCTGAATAAAGTAACTCGCTAGAATGAGGATGTCACGGTCACGGTCACGCAATGGTGGGAGTAAGATGTCCATGACATGAATTCTGAAAAATAAGTCATGACGGAATTTACCTTGTTCAACCAAAGCCTCAATGTCTTGATGACTAGCACTGATAATACGAAAATCTACTTCAATTTCTGAGTCACTGCCCAATGGACGAATTTTTTTCTCTTGAACTGCACGGAGTAATTTAGCTTGCATAGCTAAAGAAAGTTCAGCAATTTCATCTAAGAATAAAGTTCCACCATTGGCTGCTTGAATCAGCCCTTGTTTGTCCGAGATTGCGCCAGAAAAGCACCCTTTTTTATGACCAAACAGCTCACTTTCCATCAACTCTTCAGAAATTGCACCGCAATTGATGGCGATGAATGGACTATCGCTACGATTGCTGAGTTGATGAATTAGATTCGCAACGACTTCTTTACCTGTTCCAGATTCACCTGTGATAAAAACAGGCGCTTGTGAACGTGCTACTTTTTTTATGGTTTCTCTAAGCTTACGAATGACTTGTGAATCGCCGATCAGCATTGATTCTTCAAGCGGAATATCTGTAACAACTTCTGGTAACTGTGGGACGTGTAATGCTTTTTGTAATAGCTGTTGTAAGTGAGTTTGGTTAATCGGTTTACTGACAAAATCAAAAGCACCTGCTTTTAACGATGCAATGGCAATTTCCATATTGCCATAAGCTGTAAGTACTGCAATAGGGGTGTTAGGATAATGCTGTGAAACATGTTTAACCAGTTCTAAACCACTTCCATCAGGGAGGTTTAAATCTGTAATACAGGCATCATATTTATATTCACTAAAGAAGTATTTGGCTTGTTGTAAATGATGTGCCATATGGGTTTTGATCCCCATACGTGACAGGCTCATTTGCATGAGCATACATAAATCTTGTTCATCATCGACCAATAAAACTAGTGGTTGTCGTGCAGTCATAACCCCAATATTTCCCCAAAAAACAATTTAATCTATGAGCGGGCATTCAATTCGGAAACATGCCCCTTGTTGTTTTTGCTCTATATACATTAATTTCGCTTGATTTGCTTCGCAGATCGTTTGCGATAGGTATAATCCTAAACCAGTTCCAGTAATTTCGGTACTATAAAATGGTGTAAATAATTTAGAAATATTTTGTTCTGTGACGCCATTCCCATAATCAATCACATCGATACAGACGTGAGATTGAGTATGGTATGCCTGTATTAAAATGAATTCAGCATGCTCATCATTATGACGTAACGCATTTCGAATCAAATTAATCAAAACTTGCCGTAGTTGCAGATCGTCAAAGTAAACACGAGTTTCAGCTTCGATTTCGACTTTAATTTTCTCTTGAGCATCATTTAAGTCACTTGCTAATAAGTCATGGATAAATTCAGATAGATTTATTCTTCTGGCATCGACCTTTTTATTTTTTGCCATATCTAATGTGTCTTTAATGATGGCATTGATACGTACCGCTTGTTTGCTAATCATCTGATGAAGCAGTGTTTGTTGCTCAGGGTCACTACCTAAATAGAGCTCATTGGCTTGGACGATTGCCGCCAATGGATTACGAATTTCATGCGCAATACTGGCAGAAAGTTGCCCGAGTGAGGCAAGTTTGAGTTGTTGTACTTTTTGATTGATGCGTTGAGCATCTTCGAGGACTAAAAGCGTGAGGGCTTGATGAGGAACGACCAGTTTTTGAATACGAATATCGACTGTATAGGTAGATTGATGTGATTCAAACTGGAAACGTTCTTCATCACGAATCATTGCATCTTTTAAGATTTCATATAAATCAGATTGAAACTCCGATAAATAATATTGTTCGTAGGCATAAAGTGGTGAAATACCCAAAAGTTGACAAGCTGCTGGATTGCTCACGACGATTTTGAATTTATCATCGATCACAACATAGCCTACTTCGATCTGTTCTAAAATATAGCGGTTAATGTTTTGTAATTTAAATAATTCTAAGGATTGGTAAGTATTAAGCGACTCTAAAACCTGAAAGCGTTTAATGGCGATTTGCCCGATGCCATAAACAATGAAAAATAGAAATGCCAATAAAGCACTATTACTAATATTATTTAAATTAGAAAAATCAAAAAAACTACCGAGAAACTGCTGATAAATAATCGCAATCACGGAGATGAGCGTAATAAATAAGGCTTGATTTTTACTGAGCAAAAAATTTGCAGAGAAGATGGTAATCACAAATAGAATACTAATCGAAAGATTAGGACCGCTTAATGCAAAAACTAGAAGACTCAGAAAAGGAACATCGATGATAAAAAAGCCGATGAATTGCTTACTGATTCCATGTGGAAAGAATCTGAGAAGCATCATTTGTAAGGCTGAAATAACAGTAAATGCTGCAATCGAATAAAAATATAAACTTGGATAAAGGTAATGAGTTTGCTGATTTTCCAGTGAAATCAAAAAAATAACAATCAGGCAGAATGCGATGACTACACGGTAGACTGAATACAGTGAGCCTAGTCGGTAAATGGTTTGATAAATCGGGACAGATACCTTAGGCGCCATAGGTGTACTCAGTTACGTATTTTGTATTTCTTGTCAGTTATGGTTTGATCAAACCATAACGAATTGCGAGGTGGGTTAATTTAACGTCGCTATCAATTCCGAGTTTTTCAAAGATACGATAACGATAAGTATTGACTGTTTTGACACTCACGAAAAGTTTGTCTGAAATTTCTTGTGCGCTGACACAATTCACAACCATCATGGCAACTTGCATTTCACGTTCAGACAGTGCATCAAAAGGTGAGGTTTGTGTATCTGAAAGATATGAACTGGCAAGTTGTTCAGCAATATCCGCACTGAAGTATTTACCACCTTGCATGACTTTTTTAATCGCTCGAACCATTTCCGTAATGGGTGCACCTTTGGTGATATAGCCACGTGCACCTGCCTTTAAGAGCAAGGAAGGGTAAGGTTCTTCAGCCAAGCCACTGACTGCTAGAACTTTGGTATCTGGTGCAGTTTGTAATAAACGGCGGGTTGTTTCAACACCACCGATTCCAGGCATATTTACATCTAATAAAACGACGTTAGGATGTTGTTGTCTAACGATGGTGATGGCTTCTTCGCCTGATTCTGCTTGCCCAATGACTTGAATATCGATTTGATCTTCTAACATTCTGCAGATGCCTGTTCTTACTAATTCATGGTCATCTACCACTAAAACAGTAATCACTTACACCTCCTTTTCATTCTAAATATCAATATTTTTGTTACATAAAGCAAAAAATACTTGCAAAGACATAACAAAATTGGCAATGCTATTCCTAATATCCATTCAATATTTATGCACAATACATTGTGATTGAAATATTTGTTTTAATATAGTCACGATTGAGTGTAAATGTAAGTCATATTTGAGGTAATTAGCAAGTTTGTGAATACCTCCCAAAGGATGAGTAAGTTATCGTGAAAAAATCAAAAAAAACGTTAATGCATGTGCTGAGTTTGTCAGTGCTACTCAGTATGAGTTCAACTGGTTTTGCTGAAATCATTATGAATTCAACGGGAGGAAGCGGACAAGCGAGTGTGAGTTGGTCGTCTTCAGATGCTAGCCAGTTACTGAATGGGGATTCTGTTGATGATGATGGTGAAGATATTTCACCTAAAGGTTCAACAACTTATACCACAACATTGCGCACTTCAAATACAGCACCTGTAACTTTGAATAATAGATCTGCACAGATTTATGATACCAATAACTATAGCAGTCAGCCATCTGTCAATGCTCGTGCTGCTTTGGTGATGGATGCAAATACTGGTGAAGTGCTATACAGTAAAAATACCAATATGGCATTACCTATTGCTTCGATTACCAAGCTTATGACAGCGGTGATTACGGCAGATGCTCGTTTGAATATGTCTGAAGATATCACATTGCAACAAATTGATTTTGCTGGTGCTGGGGGGAAGAACTCAAGTTCTACGCTAAAAGTAGGTGACACGATGAATCGTGCAGAAATGCTTTTGGTGGCTTTGATGAAATCTGAGAATCCTGCGGCGGCGGCTTTAGCACGTACTTATCCGGGTGGTCGACAGGCTTTTATTGCTGCAATGAATAGTAAAGCACGTCAATTGGGGATGAACTCAACACACTATGTTGAGTCTACTGGTCTAGACCCTCGTAATATCTCTTCTGCGCGCGATCTTGGGATTTTAGTCAGTGCATCATCCCAATATGGCTTAATTCGTCAATTCTCGACTACAGCGCATTATGACTTCAATCTCGGCTACCGTGTATTGAAATCAAACAATACTAATGCACTGGTGCGTAATGGTGGTTGGAATATTAATATTTCAAAAACAGGTTATATCAATGAAGCAGGGCGTTGTGTTGTGATGCATACGACAGTGAATAGTCGTCCAGCTGTAGTGGTGTTATTGGGTGCAAGTACGTCTCAAGCACGTACTAACGATGCAACCAATCTTTTAAACTGGGTGAGTCATTTACCAAAACGTATTTAAGCTATTTTTAAGTATGATTTTATTTTAAAGTTAACTTTTTAGTGAATCGCCTCTTAAGTTTAAAGGGGCGTTTTTTTATTAACTGATGTAACGCATTTAAAGAATGTCTAAAAACTGAGAATACTCAAAATATTGACTATAAAAATATTCTTGAGCTAGCACAGCCCCATTTGCCTAGCAAAGTTTAGTTCAATTTGTGTAGGCGATACTTACTTTTCAAGGATGAAAAGTAACAAAAATCCTTTGTTGGGCGAGGGGGTATGTCCTATACCCCCGCCCAACAGCGACATCCATGTCGCCTATCGCGATAGGACCACTGATTTGAAATCCACAATCACTAATTATTCTGATACTTATTGATGATAATCAACTGCTCATACATTAAAAGTGTAGAGGTGCCCTAAAATATACTTCCTGTGTAACATCAGTTATTAAGTTTTTATTGATAAGCTTTATATTTAGATTCGAGCTATAAAAAAACCTGCACTTGGCAGGTTTTTTAATGATTTAAATCTTACATATTTGAAAGAATAGAATCACGAACTTGGTTCAGTTCAGCATCAATCGACAACATAACAGCATCTGCACATTGTTTGATTGCTGTATCAGGGTCTTTCAAGCCGTTACCTGTTACGGTACATACGATCACAGAACCTTCAGCAATTTTACCTGCTTTAATATCACGGATCGCACCACCGATAGATGCAGCAGAAGCAGGTTCAACAAACACGCCTTCATACATTGAAAGCATACGCTGTGCTTCTAAGATTTCAGCATCAGTCAATTCATCAAACCAACCGTTTGAATCACGAACAACCGCTTTGGCATGGTTAAAGCTTTGTGGATTACCGATACGGATTGCAGTTGCAACTGTTTCAGGGTTTTCAACTGGACCACCACGTAAGAATGGTGCAGCACCAGAAGCTTGGTAACCGACCATTGTTGGGCGACCCGCTGGTTTTTGACCAGTGAAAGCATCCGCTTCTGCATCATAAACCACTTGGTCTTTTTCAAAGCTGAAATTTTCAGTTAAAGCTTCGGTATAGCCCATCCAATGTGCAGTGATGTTACCTGCGTTACCCACAGGCAAGCAGTGATAATCAGGTGCACGACCCAAAGCATCTACGATTTCATAAGCAATGGTTTTTTGACCTTGCAAACGGTAAGGGTTGATTGAGTTTACAATCGTTACAGGTGCTTGATCAGCCACTTCTTTAACCAGACGCATACCGTCATCGAAGTTACCGTGAATTTGTAAAGTCACAGCGCCGTACATCATTGACTGCGCCATTTTACCCATTGCAATTTTGCCTTCTGGGATTAAAACAAACGCTTTGATGCCCGCACGTGCAGCATAAGCCGCAGCAGCAGCAGAAGTATTCCCTGTAGATGCACAGATAATCGCTTTAGAGCCTTCTTCAACTGCTTTTGTTACAGCCATGGTCATACCACGGTCTTTAAATGAACCAGTCGGGTTTAAACCTTCGTACTTCACATAAATTTCAACGTTTTTACCAATAAGACGTGGAATATTGTCTAATTTAATGAGCGGGGTATTCCCTTCATTTAAAGAAATAGCACGTGTAGTTTTAGATACTGGTAAGCGGTCACGATAGCGATCAACAAGTCCTGTATAGCGATTGGCAGTAGACATGATGGTGTTCCAAATTTATGAGTGGAGCTGGTGAGGAGTTCATCACTCCCCAACCCGATTAGTTATCAAGCAATTCTAAACGAATTCGAACGATTTCGCCATGAATAGTCGGTAAAGCTTGAATTTGAGAAAGTACGTTATTCATCACTGATTCTTGGATTGGATCAGTCAAAATTACGATAGGAATCAAATCTTTTAGACGTGGCTGTTGCATGATGGCATCAATACCAATACCCGCACGGCTTAAAATTGTTGTTACATCTGCAAGTACGCCAGTCTGGTCTTCAGCATTGATACGGATGTAGTAGCCAGTGGTCATTTCTTCGCTAGGCAAAATTGGCAAATCTGACAGTGCTTCAAACGCCAATTGTGGAATCGTACCAGCCCCATCTTCGGTATAAATGATGTCACGAACAATATCCACCACATCAGCAACGACAGCAGAAGCAGTAGGACCTGCGCCGGCACCTGCGCCATAGTACAATGTTGGACCAACAGCATTGGCTTGTACTAGAACTGCATTTTTCACGCCATTAACATTGGCAATGAGTTCTTCAGCAGGAATTAAAGTTGGATGTACACGTAATTCGATACCTTTCGCAGAGCGACGCGCGATACCCAAGTGTTTGATGTTATAGCCAAGTTCTTCAGCATATTTGACATCTTGAGCAGTCACTTTAGTAATACCTTCGGTATACACCTTGTCGAACTGTAGCGGAATACCAAATGCACATGAAGCAAGAATCGTGAGCTTATGTGCAGCATCAACCCCTTCAACATCAAAGGTTGGATCAGCTTCGGCATAGCCAAGTTCTTGCGCTTCTTTGAGGACATCGTCAAAAGCACGACCTTTTTCACTCATTTCTGTGAGGATAAAGTTACCTGTACCGTTGATGATTCCAGCAAGCCATTCGATTTTATTGGCAGCCAAACCTTCACGGATGACCTTGATAATTGGAATACCGCCCGCAACCGCAGCTTCATAAGCGATCTGTACATGATGATCATCAGCAGCTTTGAACAGTTCATTACCATGTTCAGCAAGTAGTGCTTTGTTGGCAGTCACGACTTGTTTGCCATGTTTAATGGCTTCCATAATCACTTCATAAGCTGGGTGAATCCCACCCATGACTTCTACAACGACATCAACATCAGGCTGACGAACAATATCAAGAAGATCGGCGCTTTGTTTCACGCTGTCTGGTAAATTTAAATCAGGACGTGGACGACGAGTACCCACATGGGTAATTTGAATTTCACGACCGGTGCGACGTCTAATTTCAGCAGCGTTTTCTTGTAGTAGTTTAAGGGCACCACCGCCTACGGTTCCAAGACCGAGTATTGCCAGACGAACTGGTTTCACGTCACACTCCAATTATGCATATAAATTTTAATAAGCTTAGATCATAGCTAAAAAATGCGCCAGACTCTAGAGTCTGACGCATCTTTATGTTCAGCAGAAAACAATAATTATTTATATATAAATTATTGTAAATTTACTGATAAAAATTATTTATTTAAACGGCTTTCAATTTCATCTGCAGTCATATATGCACCGATATGTTCACCCTCTACATTGTAAATTGCAGGTGTACCATTCACGCCCATTTTCAAGCCAAGTTCATACTGGGCACGCACAGGATTTTGACAAGTTGCTGGTGGAAGTTGCGCGCCTGTAATCGCCTGATCAAATGCGGTTTGACGATTTGGGCTACACCAAACACTTTCCATCGCAGGCATAAATTGTTCACCACGCGGCCATGCGATATAACGAACTTCGATGCCTTTGGCATTAATCTCAGGAATATGTTCATGTAATTTATGACAATATGGACAACTTGCATCAGTAAAGACGTAGATCACGTGCTTGGTTTTGCCTTTAGCGGGGTAGACCAATAAATCTTCAGTTTTTAATTGTGATAAATGCTTTTTATTTTCAGCAGCTTGTAGTGAATCACCAATGCTACTGAGTTCTTTACCACCTAAACGGATGACATCACCTTGGATTAAGAATTTTCCATCAGCCGTTGCATAAACTGAAGACATGCCTTCCATGCTGATCCAATACAGATTTGGCATCTCAGTAGGCTTTGCATCTAAAATCTTGGCTTTAACACCCGCTTTCTGAAAATTGGCTTGTAAGGTTTGAATGAGTTTTTGCTTGGTATCACGATCAGTTAAATTTGAAGCTTCACCAGTGGCAGGCGCAGTTGCAGTCAAGGTGTCATCTTTTTTAGAGTCTTGGTTTTTTGAGCAAGCACTCACGGAGATAGAGCCTGCAATGAGGCAAGCGAGCATCAATTTTGAACGATTTAATAGCATAAAATAACTCTTTGTGTTTTTTTACGTGGTTTTAACAAACCCGTTTTGAGGAAAATAGCATAGCAAAATTTTTATTGTCGTACGTTAAAACTTGATTAAGGGATGTAAATTGACGATATACAACCCTATTTTCATATTTTATAAAAAAAAACTAAGCCCTTGGATGATATTTTTCATGTAGTTGTTGCATACGAACTTGAGCGACATGGGTGTAAATCTGTGTTGTTGATAGATCACTATGTCCCAATAACATCTGCACCACACGTAAATCTGCACCATGGTTTAATAAATGAGTGGCAAAGGCGTGGCGCATGGTATGTGGTGAAAGTTCTGCTTGAATTCCTGCCTGTAGTGCATAACGTTTGATGGCATACCAAAAATTTTGCCGACTCATGATGCCACCATGCTGAGTAAGGAAAAGATAATCAGTCGCTGATTTATAGAGTTGTGGGCGAGATTCTACTAAATATTTTTCAACCCATTCACACGCGACCTCACCTAAAGGAACCAGTCGCTCTTTATTGCCTTTCCCTGTGATTCTTAAATAGCCTTGTTTGAGGTTAATCAAATCCAGTCTGAGATTTAACAATTCAGAAACACGTAAGCCGCATGCATAAAGTACTTCAAACATGGCTCGGTCACGTAAGCCGAGCGCGGTGCTGACATCGGGTGCTTGGATCAGTGCTTCTACATCTTGTTCAGATAAATCTTTAGGCAATGCACGTCCAAGTTTTGGCGTTTTATGGGCTGCAACAGGATTGTCCAAGCGGATTTTTTGTTCACGTAAAAATTTAAAAAAAGCTCTGAGTGCAGACAATGAACGAGCAATTGAACGCGGGCTTTTACCTTGTTTAGTCAATTCAATCAAAACGTCTGAAATATCGTCATGCGTCCAATCGGGCAGGTAGGCTGTTACACATTCACTACATTGAATTAAGTCGGATAAATAGGCATTTCTTGTATGCGGACTGACCGTTTGCGCAATTAAGTAGTCACGAAATCCCTGTAAAAAGCTTAAATTTTCAGGAATGGTTACCGCAGTGGGGATACGTGGTTTCTTATTGAGCATAGCTTTGGTCAAGAGAATTAGATATTTATTGTGGAAATGTAGACTAAAAAAAAAGATAAGTCGAACGCTGTTTGGAAATGAGAATTGGAATCAAACCTTATTTGGTAATTATTCTCATTTGTATGTATAATAAACTGAATATCGTATTAATTTCAGGGTTAATCGCAGTGCGTTTGTCAGACTTAAAAGTAAAGCAAACTGCCATTATCAGCAAGGTCAATCGTACCGTTTCTGATAATGTCAATCAGCCAGATTTAGTGGCGAGTCGTTTGGAAACACTAGGTTTTGTGCCTGGCACGCAAGTACAAGTGATCACGAAAGGTATTTTCGGTGGAGATCCTATTTTAATTCAAATCGGTTTTACTCGTTTTGCTTTACGTAAGGTTGAAGCAGCACGTATTGAAATTCAAGAAGTTGTGCAAGGAGCGGCTGTATGAGCGAAACATTAAGAGTCGCTTTGGTCGGGAATCCGAACTGCGGTAAAACTTCACTTTTCAACCATTTAACAGGAACACGTCAAAAAGTTGCTAACTATGCAGGTGTGACGGTTGAACGAAAAGTAGGTGCATTTACTTTGCCTTCTTCGCGTGCTGTACGTGTACTCGATTTGCCAGGAACGTATAGTTTAAATGCGACCAGTCCTGATGAAGAAATTACCCGTGATGTGATTTTAGGTAAAATTGCAGATGAGCAAGAACAAGATGCTTTTCTGTGTGTGGTTGATGCAACTAACTTAAAACTGCACTTGGGTTTAGTTCTTGAAGTGATTGAACAGGGCAAGCCGATTCTACTTGTACTCAACATGATGGATGAAGCACGTCGTCGTGGCATGCAAATCAATACTGAAAAACTGTCACAACGTTTAGGCATCCCAGTGGTTGAAACAGTTGCCGTGCGTAATGCGGGTATTGAAAACCTCATGGCAGCTTTAGATCAAGAAAAATTCCGTACACCTGATGTGGCGCTGAGTGATGTGATCTTGACAGGTTCAAATCATGACAAAGTCGATCAAATCCTAAGAGATGTGGTGATTTTTGTTGATCATGAAGATAAGCGTACGGATTTTCTTGATAAAATTTTCTTGCATCCTGTATTAGGCTTAGCAAGTTTAGCATTGATGATGTTTGTGGTATTCCAAGCGGTGTTTGCTTGGGCAGAACCGATCATGACTTTGATTGAAGATGGATTTGCTTGGTTAGGTGAGTTTGTCGGTCAATTCATTTCTGCACCCTTACTGAATAGTCTTGTTGTTGACGGTGTGATTGCAGGGGCGGGTGGTGTTGTGGTGTTCTTGCCACAGATTTTGATCTTATTCTTCTTTATTCTCGTTTTAGAAGAATCAGGTTATCTACCTCGTGCAGCATTCCTCTTAGATAAACTGATGTTTAAAGCAGGCTTAAGTGGTCGTTCATTTATTCCTTTGCTTTCAAGTTTTGCTTGCGCCGTACCGGGGATTATGGCGACACGTAGTATTAGTGATCCACGAGATCGTTTAACCACGATTTTTGTTGCGCCATTAATGACCTGTTCAGCTCGTTTGCCTGTATATGCCTTGTTAATTGCGGCCTTTATTCCATCACAAACGGTTTGGGGTTTTCTAAATTTACAGGGTTTGGTGCTTTTCGCGCTCTATATGTCTGGGATCGTGAGTGCCTTGATTGTGGCAACCGTATTGAAGTTCTTCCAAAAGGATAAGTCTGAACATGCGTTGCTAATGGAGCTTCCAAGTTATCGTATCCCAGATATTCAAAGTGTGTGGATTGGTTTGCTTGATCGTGCCAAGATTTTCTTAAAGCGTGTGGGTGGCATTATCTTCGCTTTATCTATTTTGCTCTGGTTCTTGTGTACTTTCCCTCAACCACCTGAAGGCGGAACTTTACCTGCAATCGACTATTCATTTGCAGGGATGTTAGGGCATTTGATGCAACCGATTTTTGCACCGATTGGTTTTAATTGGCAGATTTGTATTGCATTGATTCCTGCAATGGCAGCACGTGAAGTCTTAGTGGCATCATTGGGTGTGGTCTATGCGTTGTCTGCAACAGATGAAGATGCAGTGACACAAGGTTTATCACAATTGATCAGCCAAGGTGATTTGAGTTGGTCATTGGCGACAGGTTTATCATTATTGGTTTGGTTTATCTATGCACCGCATTGTTTGGCGACACTGGCAACTGTCAAGCGTGAAACAGGTTCATGGAAAACAGTGGCAGGTATGACAGCTTATCTATTTGGCTTGGCTTATTTGATGGCGTTCTTTACTTATCAAATTGCATCACATTACTTTGGCGCTTAGATTTTATCGTATCGCGTTCAAAGTCTTGGACAATCAGCGAGGAGTTTGAAATGGTTGAATTATTGATTATTACAGCATTGGTGATTTGGAGTGCAATCTTCGTATTTAAGAAAGTATTTCCCAAGTCAGCGTATTCGGTGTTTTCTAAGCTTGCTCAATTTTGCCGATCAAAAGGTTGGAATGGGTTAGCAAAATGGATTCAACCTGCCATGGTTGCAGGCTGTGGCGGTGGTTGCGGTTGTTCAACCAGTGACGCACCTACACAAAAGAAAGTTGAAGTCCAAGCGGTAAAGTGGAAATAACAAGGTCATTTATAAATTTCAAATGAAAAGCCATTCTGACGATAGAGTGGCTTTTTTATTCTTAATAACTGATGTGATAGATGTCTTTTTAAAACTATTTTAAAGCTTGTTTGACGGAGTCTTACATCAAGTATTTGGATTTAGGGTTTAGCCTGCGGCTCGCCTTACTTTTTTTCGGAAAAATGAGAAGCGAAGCTTCGCAAGAAAACCACCTTGCGGAGCGTTGCTCCTCACCGCAAAACTCGTCAACATCCGTCAAATTTTTCAATACATCACAGAAACATTAACTTGTATATTTAGTCCTGCCTCAAACAGTTGCGGATGACGTTTTCGCGTATCCATATTCTTCAAGGTTTAGAGTAGGGTTTTTATCTCACTACGTACATCATTCAATAAATACT
>NZ_SGSX01000022.1:0-62882 GCF_004209355.1 Acinetobacter sp. WCHAc060025
ATTAACTTAGAAGAGAATTAACGGCGATCTAAAGGTGTCCATTCATTCACCCAAGCCGATTTCATACCTAAACTCGCATCAGAATTAATTTTCTTACGCATAGCATCAGCGGCTTCACGATCTTTTGATGGACCGACCATAATACGGATCCCCTTCGATGTTGGGCTCTTGGTCACCTTATAGCCTTTGGCACGTAATTTTGCAGCAACAGCATCAGCATTGGCTTCATTGGCAGCCAGTGCCACTTGAACCATCCATTGCTTATCACCATTTTCCAATAAATCACGTGCTTTATCCGCTTCAGCCTTTTTCTTCTCGGCTTCTTGAGCTTTACGTTTTTTCTCAGCGGCTTCATCAGCAGCTTTTTTATCTGCTGCTTTCTTTTCAGCAGCTTTCTTCTCTGCCTCAGTTTTACGCTGTTCTTCAGCTTTACGTTTCTTTTCTTCTGCTGCTTTTTTCTCTGCATCTGCGGTAGCTTGACGCTTCTGCTCAGCTAACTTTTTTTCAGCATCAGCTTTTTGTTTGGCTTGCGCATTTTGCTGTTCAAGTTTTTTCTGTTCTGCTGCTTTTTGTTGCGCTTTGGTTTTTTCATCCTGAACGAGTTCAGGTGGAATGTCTGTACCTTCTTGAGCAGCGGCACCACGTCTTGCATTGGCAGCCGCATATTCTTCGGCAGCTTTACGTGCTGCTTCTGCTTCCGCCTGTTGCTGCATACGTAAGAATTCGGCAGCTTTGGCTTCTTGTTCAGCCACAGCTTTTTCACGGGCACGTTTTTGCTCTTCAAGCAAACGTTTTTCCGTTGCGACATCTACTGTTAATGGTTGTAACTGTACGGGTGCACCCGCAGGTTCAACCTTTTTTGGCTGTACTTGCCCAGCCTGTGGTGCCGTTTGATTTTGGTGAATTTCTTCTTTGCCTTTGAGAAGCAATGCTGCCAATAAAACGCCACCACTCAATAAAACAACACCGCCCATCCAGCGTTGTTTGTTATTCATTGACATTCTTCTAAATACTCCCAGACCGCTTCTAAGGTATGAAACGAACCACACACCAAAATCAGCTGATTATTATTGGTTTCTGCAAGCGCTGATTTAAATGCTGCTTGTACACTATTAAATTGTTCAACTGTCTCACCCTGCAAAGCAGCTTGCAATTGCTCCATTGACGCTGCACGAGGCACAGTGAGTGGTGCAATTTTCCACTTTAATACAGTATTTTTCAATAACTTGACCACAGAATCTATATCCTTGTCAGACAGCATTGAAAAAACAGTGATAACTTCTGTGTACTGTTTATTGTATTCTAAGAATTTTCGCAATTGCTTTAACAAAAAATCAACACCATGCGGATTGTGTCCCGCATCAAAAATAACAGTTTTTTCTTGTGTTTTTGTGAATTTATCTTGAATTGTTCGTATTTCAAAACGCCCTTGTAACTGCGCATTTTGAATTCCTTGAGCAATGGATTGCTGTGAAACTTTTAACCCACTCACTAAAATTGCAGCCACAGCAGTCGAAATATTTTCAATTGCCAAACGACCCAATGGTAATTTTAAAGTCACACCTGAGCCTGCAAAGTCCCATGTTTGACCATCACTTGAATCTTTGTAGAAATAATCACGATTTACGGCATATAGTTTTGCACTACATTCATTTGCTTTATTCTGAATGGCTTGTGGAAGTTCCTGAACACCGCCAAAAACCACAGGAATATTGGGGCGAATGATTCCTGCTTTTTCAAAAGCAATTTTTTCAATGGTATCGCCTAACCAATCGGTATGATCTAAACCAATATTGGTGATGACTGCGACATCAGGATCAATCACATTGACCACATCTAGGCGACCGCCTAAACCGACTTCAAGCACCCAAACATCACATTCCTTTTGTTTAAAAATGACAAATGCAGCCAGTGTTGTGGCTTCAAAGAAAGATAGGGATAAATCACAGATACGGCGTGCTTGATCGACTTGGACAAAGGCATCAATTAAGGTTTGATCATCAACCTCTTGCCCTGCCAGTTTGACACGTTCATTAAAACGATAAATATGCGGTGACTGATATAAGCCAACATTAAAACCTTGCGCATTTAGAATGGCAGCAAGCGTTGTTGTCGTTGAGCCTTTACCATTGGTTCCAGCAACCGTTAAAACCTTTGCATTGGGCTTCATGACACCCAATTGTTCAGCCACAGGAATGACGCGCTCTAAGCCTAAATCAATCCCTGTAACGTGAACATGGCTCCAATAATCGAGCCATGTTTGTAAATCGTCAGTATTTAATGGTGCTGTTTGATTGTTCAAGGCAAATTCATCAGTTTCGCTACAATACGATATACAGTATCACGTAATGCATGACGATGGACAATTTGATCGACTACACCATGATCAAGCAAGAATTCTGCACGTTGGAACGGTTCTTCCAGTTTTTCACGTACAGTTTGTTCGATCACGCGCTTACCTGCGAAACCGATCATTGCTTTAGGTTCTGCAATATGTACATCACCGAGCATTGCCAATGATGCGGTTACACCACCGTACACAGGATGAGTTAACACCACGATATAAGGTAAATGTGCATCTTTCATTTTTTGGATCGCGGCAGAAGTACGTGCCATTTGCATCAAAGACAACATGCCTTCTTGCATACGCGCGCCACCTGAAGCAGCAAAACAGATCAATGGTTGTTTATCTTTAATGGCTTTTTCCGCAGCTTGGACAAAACGGTCACCAACTACAGTCCCCATAGAACCGCCCATGAAGTCAAATTCAAAGGCACATGCAACCATAGAAATATTTTTAACTTGTCCTTGCATCACCACAAGCGCTTCAGTTTCACCTGTTTTTTCCTGCGCTTCTTTCATACGCTCTGGATAAGGTCGGCTGTCGACAAACTTTAATGGATCTTTAGCTAAGAACTGTTGACCCAATTCAGAACTAACATTGTCAAAGAACCAATTTAAACGATCACGTGCTTTCATTTTCAAATGTTCATCACATGATGGGCAAACATAGGCATTGAAAGACATCGCAGTACGCGTCACGAGTGCATGACATTCAGGGCACTCAATGGTCGGTTCAGTAAACGTCGCTTTAAGTGTCTGTTGTTGGTCAGGCATATGAATGCCTGGAACTGTGCGATCTGTCCACGGCGTGGTTGCGCTGAGGATTTTCCCTGATTTCACTTCTTGATTCATACTAACTCATCGAGCGCTGCTCGAAGCTCCTTGACTTTATTCACCGCGGCTTCAGCGGCTTGTTCTGGTGCAAGATTTGCAAATGGTTTAACAAAAGCACTACCGACAATCACAGCATCGGCAACTTGACCCACTGCTTTTGCAGAAGCTGCATCACTGATCCCAAAACCAACACCGACAGGAATATCTGTCACCTGTTTGATTTTTTGAATACGTGCTGCCACTTCTGTGGTATCCAATGTTGCTGCACCGGTTACACCTTTTAATGACACATAGTAAATAAAACCACTGGCTTGATTCACCACATGTTGAATACGCTCATCAGTCGATGTTGGCGCAAGCAAGAAAATTTGATTCATATCGTACTTTTGTAAGACTGCATCTAAATCTTTTGCTTCTTCTGGTGGTAAATCCACAAGAAGTACACCATCCACACCACAGTCATTCGCATAAGCCACAAACTTTTCATAACCAATCACTTCAACAGGATTTAAATAGCCCATTAAAACAACAGGTGTTGCGGTATCTTTTTGACGAAATTCTTTGACCATATTCAAAGCATCAAGGGTATTGGTACCCGCTGCGAGCGCACGCTCTGCTGCAAGTGCAATCACTGGACCATCTGCCATTGGATCGGAAAATGGTAATCCAAGTTCTACAACGTCTACGCCCGCTTCAACCATTTGATGTAACAACGGTACAGTTACATGTGGTTGAGGATCACCCGCCATAACATAAGAAACCAAAGCCTTACGCTGTTGAGATTTAAGCTGTGCAAAACGAGTGGCTAAACGTGACATAGGGTTGTACATTCCTTGAATTGTTTAAACTTGAGGAGTTTTAGATGAATAAATTGTTTGGAAGACTTTAGAATACATTGACTTATTCTTTTCATCATCCAAATGTATAAATACAAGACATCGCTTAGCATTGTAACGCTATTTTTTACCCAAAGGATAGAGTCACATGAACGCCGAAACGTATCTGTTTTATATCACAACTCTGCATCAAAAATCATAAAACAACCCACGGATACATTTAGCGCTATTTTCAAAAACAGAACAATGATCAAAGTTACCTATTTTCAGACTTTAAAAATCCACTCAAAAATCATAAAAAAACATTTAAAATTAAATAAATACATAGATTTTCAAAGCTTTTCAAATACGTCTATTTATTTTTATGAATTGCAAAAGTTGTTCCACTTTGAATACTAATCTTTTTATTTTTCAAATTTGACTGATGTACCACACGATAAAATGTAAGCGCTTTGACCCGTGCTTACCATTTATAATAACATTAGCGAAATTGAACAGTGATTTACGACTTAGACTAAATGCTGCATAATCATTTTATTGACTAATAAAATGAGCCCTACAAACGGCTTATTTTTGTTTAGCATTCGACAACCGAAACTATAATGAAAAGAATTGTGAAATGAATATTTCGATAAAAAAAAGACAGCCTGACTATATACCTTCTCAAGATTTATACCTCTCATCATTATTTGTCAAACTAATAATTATTTGCACGGCAATTACAGTTTTAGGCTTTTTTTCCTCTTTTGGGATCAAAGATATTTATTCAAATTTGATTGGGAATACAACTCAAGCCAAAGTGATTGGCTTTAATCAAGGACATGCTGGCGGTACAGTCATTGAACATCCAATTCTTGATGTTTATACCCCCTTGAAAACCATAAAATACGAAACCTATGGCAATGAAACTCAACTACTTTCATTGGAACAGGATCAAATTGTAGATGTGAAATATATTTTAAATCCACAAGGCGACATTGAATATTTACGGGTCAATGCTTTTACTGCACTTTGGTTTATTCCTATGATTGCGATAATTGGTAGCCTATTTATTATATTTATGATTTTTCATTTATTTCCTTTTAATTATTTATATTGGACTCGAATACAGAAAAGATTTCAAATATTAAAGCGAAATACGATAAGAGAAAAAGCAATAGTAGATAAAGTTCAATTTATAAATACGAGTAAAAATGAAACCAATCTTCAACTGATAAAATTATATGTTCATGTTGCCATCAACAATCAGACCTATCACTACATCAGTTCTGAAATCGAAGTATTATTTACATTTAAAATGACCCATCCTGAAATCATCATTTACATTGAGCCAGATCATAAACAACGTTTTGAATTAGATATCACCTCATTTTTACATCACAACAATGCACTATAATCATTCTACATTTTCAACTGCTGTTTTTTCTGCAACAAAGTCTGCCCACTAAACGCTTTATACGCTCTCGCCAAAGCAGACTGATCAGAATACCCCAAACGCATCGCAATATCGGTCAATTGCACATGACTTTCTAATAACTGCTCACAACGTTTCATTCTTTCAACTTCAACAATCTTTTTAAATGAACTATCTAATTCACTCAATTGACGCTGTAAAGTGCGGGTAGAAATATGTAATTCCTGTGCAATATCTTCAATTTTCGGTGCCTGTTCTTTGAGTTTTAAATATTCAGCCACAATCAAATGTAACTTATCGACCAATGTTTCATACTTTTGCTTAGATGCAATCGCTTCCTCAGCTTGTCTCACCAGAAGTTGCATCAAAGACGGATCCGCTTGCTGGATTTTAAGATTTAAACCCTCTAAACCCAAAACAAAACGATACTCAGGCTGATTAAACAACACCTCACAATTGTAAAACTTTTGATAATGGTAAATCGCCTTTTGCGGTGGATGCGCAAAATGCACACTCAACAATGGAAATTGATCTGCGGGAACAATTTTACGTGCCAAATGCATCATCAACGCATTGGTAAACTCATTGATTAAAATATAGCGCTCATGATGAAAAGGCCAAATCAAGTGAACATCTGTCCCTTGTTGCACCATTTGCATCGGAATAATTTCATCCCCATCGATCACTAAACGGCTAAATCGCAACACATTTTGCAGTGCTTCAGCGACAGTCGTACTCCGTGAAGCCATATAGCCCAACACACCAAAATGCTCAGGGCGCACATATTCCGCAATTTCAAAAACCAATTGTGGACAATCCAAAGCCTGTTTGGTCTTTTCCATCAGCTGATGGAAGAATAAATAAGAAGATTGGGTATCTATAGGCAGGGATAAAATTTCAAGTAAGCGTGTTTTTTCATCAACATTTAGAAACTCAAGTGTTGCTATTTCCATTCCTCGTTCAGACACAAACATCTGCCAAAGATGAAAATAACCATTCGGAATCTGTAAATCTTGCATTTTCCTACACTCTTTTAATTCTTAGGATCAATTTATCGCACTGGTCATTTTGACATTACACATTTTCATTCTGTCGTAAAATGTATAAAAATTGGCAACATCTGTCAAAACAAACTTGTAAATAAGCGACATACTGAAATCATCTAAAGTGATGCAAGTAAAACAAAATGAATGCATTAGTGAAATATCAAGTTGATCCTGTGGTTCGCACCAAGCTCGACTTTAAACTAGAAGAAGTACCACGCTTCTGGTTCGGTGGTGATCCATTCCGTACTCGATTATTTGACGCACTCAGCCTGACCTTTCCAGATGGTGAGCGTTACTTTATCGAAAGTGTGCGTTTATTTCGTGACAAAATCACTGATCCTGATTTGCAACAACGTGTTGCCGATTTTATTCGTCAAGAAGCACAGCATGGCATTGCCCATGACAAAATGAATCAAGTCATGAAAGATCAAGGCATGCCTGTTGATCAATTCATTACTTTTTTACATAAAATTTTTAAATTTGAACTGACGCAACGTTCGCCACAATACAACATTGCCATGACTTCTGCGGCTGAGCATTTGACCGCATTAATGGCAGATACTTTTTACAGTAAAAAGGAAACCTTAGCTGAAGCTCATCCTTATGTCCGTGCCTTGCTCGCTTGGCATTCTATTGAGGAAATGGAACATCGTGATGTGGCATTTGATGTGATGAAACAAGTCGGTGAAGTTCCGGAAAATTTAAGAAAGTTCACCTTGGCTTTTACCACATTTATGATGATTAATTTCACACTCTACCGTGCCAATGTCATGTTAAGGCATGATGGTTTTAGTCGTATAGAACGTTTGAAAATGGCAGCCAAAGGCTTGCCGTGGTTCTTTGGTCAGAAAGGCATTTTTTCTGCCATGAAAACTGAATATATGGATTGGTTTAAAAAAGATTTTCACCCCAGTCAGCATCCTGTTATTCGTCAATACCAAGTTTGGGTGGATACCATGGCTGAAACCAATGATCCAATCCAAGCGGGTGAAGCTTTTTGGCAAGCAGGTTTATAACAACTCAATGATGTAAATCATAAAGCTTGGTTTGAATTTTGAATAATTGCGAGAAATAAAACAATGAATGCATATGTAAAAGGAAAAAATGAACAACATCAGGTTGATCCTGTTGTTCGTAGCAACCTCGATTTTAAATTAAATGAAGTGCCCCGCTTTTGGTTCAATAATGATCCATTCCGCACTCGAATGTTTGATGCTCTAAGCCTGACCTTTCCCGTCGGTGAGCGCTATTTCATTCAAAGTGTTCGTGCGCTTCGTGACAAAATTACCGATGCTGACTTACAACAGCGTGTTTCAGATTTTATTAAACAAGAAGCGCAACACGGTATTGCCCATGACAAAATGAATGAGGAAATGCAACGCCAAGGCATGCCTGTTGATCAATTTGTTAAATTCATGAGTGCTCATTTTGATCATATTTTAAAAAATCGATCTAAGCAGTACAACATCGCCATGACCGCTGCAGCTGAACATTTGACAGCGCTGATGGCTGAAACCTTTTACAGTAAAAAAGCAACCTTAGCGGAAGTTCATCCTTTTGTTCGTGCTTTGTTTGCGTGGCATGCCATTGAAGAAATGGAACATCGTGATGTGGCTTTTGATGTCATGCAAGAAGTTGGTGAAGTTCCCGAATATTTAAGGAAATTTGCTTTGGCTTTTACCACGGTACTGATGTTTGGTTTTACCTTTTATCGTACCAATGTCATGCTAGGCTATGACGGTTTTACTCGCTTACAACGTGCAAAAATGGCAATAAAAGGTTTACCTTGGTTCTTTGGCAAAGACGGAAAATTATCCGCTATGCGTGAGCAATATATGGATTGGTTCAAACCTGACTTTCACCCGAGCCAGCATCCTGTTATTCGCCAGTATCAAGTTTGGGTGGACACTTTGGCAGAAACCGATGACCCGATTGCAGCAGGTGAAGCATTCTGGAAAGCTGCGCTTTAATCAAATCAAAATATTAGAACAACATTACCACTTGGCATAATGTTGTTCTAATAAACCATACTCATGATTTAACAGAATAACATCTCCATTTTCCATCTCTATTGAGCCACTAATTCGAGATTGCCACTGACTAAATTGACTACCAATTAATCTCAGATTTAAATTTTCAAATCTACGCCAACCTGTTTCAACCGTTAGATTTAATCGCTGATCCAAAGAGCGAATTGACCAAATATTGCTATCTATCTTTTCAAATAATACGTCTGCGATTGCAAATAATTGACCATTCACCCAAAGACAATTTTCATTGCCAAAACTTTCATTGACACCCGAAGCAAGGTTTAACCCAATCCGATGACCATTTTGATCCCAAAAATTACACGACAACCAAAACCATGCCGTTTCTGGTCTTAAAAAGCCACACGTATCATCTAATGAAGCTAAAGTTTTCTCATTAAAATGAATAATCTCTTTATTTTTATTAATAAAAAAACCTTCAACCGCCAAAGTGGTTTTCTTCTGCGTATATGTCCAACCATTGATACCATTTGGACTACATAAGCTTAACGGCTCAGTGCCCGCACAAAAAATTCGTGCTTTAAGTTGCACCTCTCCATGGCGTGTCGCTTGTATATAACGCACACCATTAGCATGTTGTATTTCAAACTCAAAAGGCGATTTACTAAAATGACTATGGCTATATTGCGGTTGTTCATCTAGAACTGTGCCACGACCTAAAATCGTATTGGCATTCCATTCCAAAACCTCATCATTTGAATGATCATAGAAATAAATAAAACCATGCCCTGCCCAACCGATATCAGCAATCGCAATACCAATCGAATAATGTTCATGTTGAATACTACAAAATTTAAATTTTTTATATTTTAATTGCTTACGCCATCCTGTTAAGACTTTTCCGTAGGGCGTTTTATAAATATATTGATCGACCCCAATCGCAGATGGAAGCTCTTTAAAACGTCCATAGCGTGGTTGACCATTACTTTGTATTAAATCCATGTGAATTCCCAATCCTTTATTTAAGGGAAATTATTAGACTTTAGTCGATCTTTTGATTATTACTATTTTTAGCTATTTAGCAACATCCTGATCACTCAAAATATATCATGTTAAATAATTATTCTAGGATTTCCCCCCAATCACCATGAAATGAATAAAAGTACAACTATGACAATACATTCAATAATCAAAAAAAAGAAAAGAGGCTTTTGCCTCTTTTCTTTTGTCTACTTTTTTAAATTCATCTGTTCAATTGCCACTTTAAAATTGATTCAAATGTCTTAATCAATTTTTCCACGTGAAACAGCATCTTTCAACCTTTGTGGCGCTTTGAAACGCTCACCGTATTTGGCTTCAAGTTCATTGGCACGTGCTAAAGCTTTGTCTAAACCATATTGGTTTAAGAACTGAATCGCACCACCTGTCCACGGCGCAAAACCAATCCCGAAGATCGAACCGATATTGGCATCCACTACAGATTCAAGGACGTTTTCTTCATAGCAACGTAATGTGTCGAGTGACTGAACAAACAAGATACGGTCAATCATTTCCTGTTCAGAAATATCAACATCCTGTTTCCAATGGCTCAAACCACCCCAAAGATGTTTTTTGCCACCTTCTGGATAATCATAGAAACCTGAACCTGCCGCCTTACCTTTACGTCCAAACTCATGAATCATGGTTTTCAGCACATCTTCTGATGGAGAATGTGGCAAGTCTTTACCTTCAGCTTGTAGTGCCTTACGGGTTTCATTGGTCACATGCTCAGACAAGGTCAATGCAACTTCATCCTGAATCGCCAATGGCCCCACAGGCATACCTGCTTTGAGTGCAGCCATTTCGATACGTGCAGGGTGTACGCCTTCTGCAAGTAAACGCAGACCTTCATTCACAAAGGTACCGAATACACGGCTGGTGAAGAAACCACGGCTGTCATTCACCACGATTGGTGTTTTACCAATTTGCTGAACATAATCGTAGGCTTTAGCTAAAGTTTCAGCAGAGGTGTTTTGTCCTTTGATGATTTCAACCAAAGGCATTTTGTCGACAGGACTGAAGAAGTGCAGACCAATAAAGTTTTTGTCATCTTTAGAAGCTTTTGCTAAACCTGTGATTGGCAATGTTGAAGTATTTGAAGCAAACACACCACCATCAGCTAGGAATGCTTCTGCTTCCTGAGTCACTTTGGCTTTGAGTTCCTGATTTTCAAAGACCGCTTCGATAATCAGATCACAGCCTTTGAGATCAGCCGCATCAGCCGTTGCAGTGATCAGATTTAAGATCTGGTCACGTTTCTCAGCGGTCATACGACCTTGAGACACTTTTTTGTCCAAAAGTTTTTGGCTGTAGGCTTTACCTTTTTCTGCATTTTCAACAGAAACATCTTTCAGTACAACAGCAATGCCTTTTGAAGCAGTTGAATAAGCAATACCTGCACCCATCATCCCTGCGCCAAGCACACCCACTTTAGTCGCTTGCCATTTTGCGACATCTTTCGGACGGCTCGCACCTGCTTTAATCGCATTCAGACCATGCCAGAATGTACCGATCATGTTTTTCGCCACTTGCCCTGTTGCAAGATAAGTGAAATAACGTGATTCAATGGTTAACGCAGTATCAACATCAACCTGAGCACCTTCAACCGCAGCAGCCATGATCGCTTCAGGCGCAGGATAGCAACCTTTGGTTTTGTCACGCAGCATTGCAGGGGCAATCGCAAGAATCTGAGCCACCGCAGGGGTTTTAGGATCACCACCCGGAATTTTATAACCTTTTACATCAAACGACTGTTGTGATTTTGGATTGGCTTTGACCCATGCAATTGATTTTTCCATCAATTCGTCAATTGAGTCTGCCGTGTCATGGATTAAACCTAGAGATTTGGCTTTATCCACACCAAACTGTTTGCCTTCCATCAGGAATGGGAATGCATTTTGTAAGCCCAAAAGGCGTACCATACGCACTATTCCACCACCGCCTGGCAGTAAACCTAAAGTTACTTCAGGTAAACCAAACTTAGACTTTGGATCATTTAAGGCAATACGTGCATGACAGCCGAGAGCAATTTCCCAACCACCGCCAAGCGCTGTACCGTTTAAAGCTGCAACCACAGGTACACCCAAAGTTTCGATGTAACGCAGTTCTTTTTTCATCAGCTCAACGATTGCCATGAACTCTTTGGCATCTTCAGGGCGAGCTTGAATCAAATCATCCAGATCACCGCCTGCAAAGAAAGTCTTTTTCGCTGAACGGAAAATAACGCCTGTTACACCTGAATCCGCTTTAAATTTTTCTACAGTTTCAGTCAAGGCTTTTTGGAAGTCTGCATTCATGGTGTTGGCAGACTGGTTTGGAGAATCCATAGTCAGAATAACAATGCCATCCGCATTTTTTTCGTATTGAATTGCGCTCATTCTTATTCTCCTTATACCAACTCAATAATGGTCGCAATACCCATGCCACCACCCACACACAATGTTGCTAAACCACGTTTTTTGCCTTGACGTTCAAGCTCATCAAGCAGAGTACCTAAAATCATTGCACCTGTTGCACCCAATGGATGACCCATGGCAATCGAGCCACCATTTACATTGACTTTTTCCACAGGAACATTTAATTCGTTAATGAAACGCATCACCACCGATGCAAAGGCTTCATTCACTTCAAACAGGTCAATATCATCAATCGTTAATCCTGCTTTCGCCAATGCTTTACGTGCAGCAGGTGCAGGACCTGTCAACATGATTGTCGGGTCTGTTCCCACAAGTGCGGTCGCTAAAACTTTGGCACGTGGTTTTAAACCTTGTTCTTTGACAGCTTTTTCTGAAGCAAGCAGCACCACCGCAGCACCATCCACGATGCCTGATGAGTTACCTGCATGATGGACATGATTGATCTTTTGCGCTTCAGGATATTGTTGAAGAGCCACCGCATCAAAGCCCATGCCACCCATCATTTCAAAACTTGGATTGAGTTTTGCTAAACCTTCAGCAGTTGTCGTTGGTTTGATAAATTCATCTTTATCTAAAATCACTACGCCTGCTTTGTCATTTACAGCCACGATAGATTTATCAAAATGACCTGCCGCCTGTGCAGCTGCTGCTTTACGCTGTGAATTTGCAGCAAATTCATCTACATCGGAACGCGTATAACCATCCAAAGTTGCGATAAGATCTGCGCCAATGCCTTGTGGTACAAAGTTGGATTTTAAATTAGTTTCAGGATCAAGCGCCCACGGTCCGCCATCTGAACCCATCGGGATACGTGACATAGACTCTACGCCACCAGCAACCACGACATCTTCCCAGCCTGAACGGACTTTTTGCGCAGCCATATTGACAGCTTCTAGACCAGATGCACAGAAACGGTTGATCTGCACACCAGCAACATCATTGTCCCAACCTGCAGCAATCGCAGCAGTTTTGGCAATATCCCCACCTTGGTCTGCAATCGGTGTCACACAGCCCAATACGATGTCGTCTACTTTAGATGTATCAAGATTGTGACGATCTTTTAATTCATTGAGTAATGTGGTGAGTAAGGTAATTGGTTTGACACTATACAGTGAACCATCTTTCTTTCCTTTTCCGCGTGGTGTGCGAATGGCATCAATGATGTAAGCCTCGCTCATAGCTGTTCCTTTTTATGACTTTAAATTTGTTATGGTGCTTCGAGTGTACTTTATAAAAGGTGAAGTTCAATGACGAGAACGAAACAGTTCAATGATATTTTTTGTCAATGCATCATGGGACTCAATTTCTAATTTTTACAATAAATCATTAATTTATAAAATTCATTTAAAATAATATTTGGTAGAAATAGCAAATCAGCCACTTTTTACACTATAGCGTTCAATTTAGATCATCTTAAGCATCACAGTTTTAATTGCATTGCACAACGTGTCTCAGCGTTAAAGCCGAATTTCACTTCATTCTCCAAAGTTTGTTTTAAATAATCTGGCTGTTCAAAACTTTCGAGAATGATAAAACCTAATTTCTCATAAAATGGGCGATTCCATGTCACATCGATAAAAGTCGTTAAGGTTACGGCTTTGAAATTTTCAGTTGTTGCAAAAGTAATTGCATGCTCAATCAACTTTCGCCCAATGCCCTGCCTTTGCAAATCCGACCTCACATCAAATTCAATTATATAAAAATCTTGATCTTGCTTTTCGGCATATAAAAAGCCCACCACTTGATTTTGCTCATTCACTATAGAGAAAGCATAAACATGAGTGATTAATTCATAATGAGTTTCAACAGATAAGACAGGAGCATCAATCAGCCACTTTAAATCTGGAATACTTAAAAATGCTTGCGTTGCTGATTTTTCAACGTCAATCAACTGTTCAATATCTGACAATTCCGTTCTTCTTATTTGGTATAGCATTTCAATTCAACCTAAAAACATAAAAAAGCCCAAGATTAACTTGAGCTTCTATTCACCAACAATATTTACAGATTCAAATCATCAATTAGAGATAACCATGCAATTGACGATACAGACCTGGAGTCACACCTGTCCACTTTTTAAATGCGCGATGGAAAGTACTGGTTTCACTAAAACCAACTTGCTGTGCAACATCTTCCAAAGTTAAATCAGGATTTAACAATAAGTGAATCGCTGCATCACGGCGTAAAGCATCTTTAACACCTTGGTAGCTCTTGCCTTCCGCCGCCAAACGACGACGTAAAGTTTGTGGTGATAAATACAACATTGAAGCCACATCATTCAAAGTTGGCATTTCCTCACCAATTTGGCTCTTTAAAACTTCACGAATACGCGAAGTTAAAGAGTTGGTATTTTTGAATTTCACCAACAATTGTGCAGGTGCAGCTTTTAAAAATTCTTCTAGGCTAGCTTCATCTTGACGAATCGGTAAATCTAAATAATCCGCTGCAAAAGTAATTTCTGTACGTGGCATGTCAAATTGCATCACTGGTGCAAAGAACAATGCATCATATTCATCTGCATGATTCGGACGTGGATAACCAAAGTGAACACGCTCCAAAGGAATACGACGCTCGATGAGCCACGATGCCAAACCATGCCAAATCATCAGCATACTTTCTGTGATGAAATGATCTGGATCCATGGTTTTTGGAATGAGCGGAACTAGACGCGCTTCATGCTTATCACGTTCTACTGCAACCGACCATTCATCACCAAATAATTTATAGAATTGTGAAGATAATTCTAAAGCCTCACCTAAAGTCTTCGCGTGAATAATCAGTTGACACATAATGGCAAAAGAACCCAAACGACGTGGTTGAATATCAAATCCAACATGCTCATCCTGAGTCACCATCCACAACATTTTCACAAAGCGAGTATATTGCTCTGGCGAAATACGTGCTTTAGGTTGACGAAGCAACTCAGCTTCTATGCCCACATGTGACAGTAAAGTGTCTACATCCATGCCTAAGCGCTTAACACCGGTTAAGGCTGCATTCACAAAATGGATACTAATCGTATCACGACTCATGGTTAATCCTTCAGTCTCTCTGATGTTCACTAACAATTGACCTAAATGACGCTAAAAAATATTTGATTGGCGATTTACAACAGTGTGAATTGCCGAATCACATCATAAATTGCCGAAATGATCAAGGTAAATGGCTGAACATGACATTGTTTTGTTAATTTTATATTTCTAATATAGGTATAAAATCAACACTATATTGGTAAAAACAATTATGACAGCAGCTTTAAAGGGATTGAAAGTTCTCGATTTTTCAACTTTATTACCTGGACCATTTGCAACTTTATATCTTGCAGACCTAGGTGCAGAAGTGATCCATATCGAATCTCCAACTCGTCCAGATCTGGTTCGTCTCTTCCCTCCTTATGCCAATGGGCAAGCCACATCGCATAGTTATTTGAACCGAAATAAACAATCTGTGACTTTGGATTTGAAAGACCCTGCCAGTGTTGAATTGGTAAAACAAAAAATTTCTGAATTCGATATCGTCGTTGAACAATTTCGTCCAGGAGTAATGCAACGATTAGGCCTGGATTATCAAACTTTGGCTGAAATTAATCCTCGTTTGATCTATTGTTCAATCACAGGTTATGGACAAACAGGTTCGTATAAAGACAAAGCTGGACATGATATTAACTATATTTCTTTATCTGGTGTTGCAGGTCATAGCGGTCGCCAAGACAGTGGCCCACCACCGATGGGAATCCAAGTCGCAGATGTTGCAGGTGGTTCTTTACATGCAGTGATCGGTATTCTTTCAGCGGTTGTAGAGCGCCAACAAAGTAATCTTGGGCAATATATTGATATTTCCATGACCGATTGCGTGGTTGGGTTAAACAATATGGCAGCTGCAGCAAGTTTGGCTGGCGGTCAACATCAACGTCGCGAATCAGAGCAACTCAATGGCGGCACATTTTATGACTATTATGAAACAGCAGATGGTCGCTATTTGTCGATTGGGAGTTTGGAGCCGCAGTTTATGACAGGTCTCGCAACAGCACTTGAATTGCCTGTTTTAATGGCAAAAGGCGCTTCTTTTGATCCTGAGGATCGAAAAGAAGTGAAACAAGCACTGCGTGAAAAAATTAAAACCCGAAATTTTGAAGATTGGAATCAACTCTTTGCGCAACTCGATGTGTGTGTAGAACCTGTTTTAAACTTAGAAGAAGCTTTAGATTCAAACATTGCCAAAGAACGTCAATGGGTAGTGAATGTACCTTTAAAAGAAAATTCTGAGCAAACTGAACCTCAATTGGCTTGCCCTATCAAATTCTCACGCTCACAAATGCAATATCAATACATTGGACAACAACTTGGTGAAGGAATATGGTGAAATATAAATTCAAAAATAAAATCCTGATTTTTGTGTGAATCTTACTTACAAATTGGTTATTTTATTTACAATTTATATAATCTGTAATCATAAAAAGCGATGTAGTCTACCTAAAAAGATTATGTCGCTTTTTTAATTTTAGATATTTCCCAACCATAAATATCAGCTCATAAGCCTACCTTAAGCCAAGTTAAAATCTTTTACAAAATAATAAATTCATCAACAAAATCAAATATAAAGTTAAATTATCTCGACTAATTATTATCTAAAAATTACAAGCAAAAATGTCACAGTATGATAAAAATATTACAAATATACAAAATAACTGTAAATATTATTATAATTTTATACAAAAATGAGAGTACTATATATTTTAAGTTACAAAGTGTTATTAAGGTCACCAAATATGAATAAATCTAAAGATCATTTTTTTTGGGCGACAAGCCTTCTCTCTCTATGTTGTACTTTTCAAACCGTTCATGCTGCTGAAGCATTTGATGTTGAAAGTCCATGGATGTTTGGTGATTGGAATGGCAAGCGTACCGAACTTCAACAAAAAGGTTATGATTTCAGTTTTGGCTATACAGGTGAACTCGCCAATCTACTCGATGCAAGTCACCACTCAAGCCATGGCACAGAATATGCTGATCAATTTGCGATAGGTGCACATGTCGATTTAGACAAAGTCTTAGGCTGGAAAGATACCGAAGCTCAAATCACCATCACTGAACGTAATGGTCGTGCACTTTCACAAACCTCAGATGCTCTAGCAGGACATTTAAGCTCTACTCAAGAAGTCTGGGGGCGTGGTCAAACGTGGCGTTTAACTGATTTTTGGATCAAGAAAAAATTCTTTGATCAAAAACTAGATGTGAAAATCGGGCGTTTTGGCGAAGGTGAAGACTTCAATACTTTTGATTGTGATTTCCAAAATCTTGCACTCTGTGGTTCACAAGTCGGCAACTGGGTGGGTGATCAATGGTATAACTGGCCAGTCAGCCAATGGGCAACCCGTGTCAAATACAACCTCCAACCAGACTTATATGCACAAGTTGGGGTTTATGAATATAACCCTGAAAATCTTGAACGTGGTAAAGGCTTTAATTTAAGTACGGATGGTTCAAAAGGTGCAATTATTCCTGCTGAAATCGTATGGCAACCAAAGCTCAGTCCAGCTCAATTATCTGGTGAATATCGCTTAGGCTATTACTACAGTACAGCAGATGCGACCACCATCAAAAACTCAGACAAGACTGATCATAAACAAGGTGCTTGGGTTGTAGCGAAACAACAACTCACTGCACACAATGGTGATGCAAATCGTGGCTTAACAGGTTTCATCAACTTAACATTCCATGATTCGGACACCAATAAAGTCGACAATATGCAAAATATTGGCTTGGTCTATAAAGGTCCTTTCGATGCTCGTCCAAAAGATGATATCGCAATCGGTTTTTCTCGTATCAGCATCAACGACGATGTCAATGACATTGAAACTCGCCAACAAAATGAAGAATACAACACCGAAATTTACTACGGTGTTCATGTAACCAATTGGTTAACTGTGCGTCCAAATATTCAATATATCCGCCATGTTGGCGCATATGAAGATGGTGAAAATGCGTGGGTTGGCGGGATCAAACTGCAAACCGCATTCTAGTTTATAGATAATAAATATTTTGGTGTGAAGTTGCATGCTGCGATCCATACTAAGATATTTAAAATCTAAAAATTCAAAAACTATGCTTAATCAATCCTGTGAAGGATGAATCAAGCTTTCAATTATTAATCAGATATATAGGTGGTCTATTATGCAAACTCCATCTTCAGGGCTGAGAACATTTACGGTTGCGATTGCAATCGTATTTGGACTGGTTCTATTGATCGGCGGGATATATCTTGCAGTGCTTGGTGGGTCTTGGTATTACATCATTGCAGGTTTACTATTCTTAATTACCGCAATTTTATTACGCAAATTAAAAAGTTCCGCATTATGGGTCTATGCCATTTTGGTGTTAGGTACTGTGGTATGGGGCTTATGGGAAGTCGGTTCTGACTTCTTCGCCCTTGCCCCTCGCTTAGATATTTTGGGCGTATTTGGTTTATGGCTACTCATCCCTGCAATTACCCATGGCTTTGTGAATAGTAAAGGTGCAAAAGTTGCCTTAACAGGTTCTTTGGCAATCACGATTGCTGTGATGATCTATTCAATTTTCAATGATCCTCAAGAAATTCGTGGGACATTGAGCAGTCAACAACCAGCAACAGCGCAAGCAATTGCAGGCGTTGCAGAGGGTGACTGGCCTGCTTATGGTCGTACTCAATCAGGTTTACGTTATTCCCCATTAACACAAATTAATGCTGAGAATGTTAAAGATTTAAAAGTCGCTTGGACATATAACACGGGTGACTTTAAAACGGATCAGGATTCAGGTGAAACCACCAATCAGGTAACGCCAATTAAAGTCGGTGACAATATGTACATTTGTACAACTCACCAAAAATTGGTTGCTTTAGATCCAACAACAGGTAAAGCAAAATGGACATTTGATCCTAAGCTTAAAGCAGACAATACCTTCCAACACTTAACTTGTCGTGGTGTATCTTATTTTGATGCCAACAATACTGTTGGTTTTGAAGCGAGTTTAGCTGCGAAGAAATCCACTTCTGAACAATGTCCACAGAAAGTGATTTTACCTGTCAATGATGGTCGTTTAGTTGCGATCAATGCAACGACGGGCAAACCATGTACAGACTTTGGTCATAATGGTGAAGTGGATCTGCAAAAAGATATGCCATTCCCATATCCAGGTGGTTATATCCCAACCTCCCCTCCAGTTGTCACAGGTACAACCATTATCATTGCAGGTTCAACCACAGATAACTATTCAACTGAAGAACCATCGGGTGTGATCCGTGGTTATGATGTGAATACTGGCGCATTGTTATGGGTATTTGATACGGGCGCTGAAGATCCGAATAAAATCCCTGGTCCAGGTCAAAAATATGTTCAGAACTCTCCAAATGCGTGGGCACCTTTAGCATACGATGCAAAACTGGACATCGTGTATGTACCAACAGGTGTAGGTACACCGGATATTTGGGGTGGTAACCGTACTGAGTTACATGAACGCTATGCAAATTCAATGTTAGCGATCAATGCGACTACAGGTAAATTGGTATGGAATTTCCAAACCACTCATCATGATTTATGGGATATGGATGTACCATCGCAACCTACCCTTGCAGACATTCAAGACAAATCAGGTCAAACCGTACCTGCAATTTATGTCTTAACAAAAACAGGGAATGCCTTTGTTCTAGATCGTCGTACAGGTAAAGCAATTGTTCCGATCACTGAAAAACCAGTGCCACAAACAGTAAAACTTGGTCCTCAAACCAAAGGTGAACATTATTCTCCAACACAGCCATTTTCAGATTTTGATTTAGCACCAAAAGATAAATTAACCGATAAGCAAATGTGGGGCGCAACCATGTTTGATCAGTTGATTTGTCGTGTGTCTTTCCACAAACTCAACTATGACGGTATTTATACACCACCTTCAGAAAATGGAACATTGGTTTTCCCTGGTAACTTAGGTGTGTTTGAATGGGGTGGTATGTCCGTCAACCCTGATCGTCAAATTGCGGTGATGAATCCAATCGGTTTACCATTTGTGACCAAACTAATCCCAGCTGATCCAAACCGTAAACAAACTGCTAAAGGTGCAGGTACAGAAGCAGGTGTGCAACCGATGTATGGCGTTCCATATGGTGTTGAAATCAGTGCATTCCTTTCACCATTTGGCTTGCCTTGTAAACAACCTGCATGGGGTTATGTAGCGGGTGTAGATTTAAAAACCCATGACATCGCTTGGAAACGCCGTATCGGTACCATTCGCGACAGCTTACCAGGTATTCCATTACCTCCATTCAAAATGGGTGTGCCAATGTTGGGCGGTTCAATCTCAACAGCGGGTAACGTGATGTTTGTTGGTGCTACGCAAGACAACTACATCCGTGCGATCAATGTCAGCAATGGTGATGAACTTTGGAAAGGTCGTCTTCCTGCTGGTGGTCAAGCAACCCCGATGACCTATGAATCAAATGGTAAACAGTATGTTGTGATCATGGCGGGTGGTCATGGTTCATTTGGTACTAAAATGGGTGATGCTTTAGTGGCTTATGCACTTCCTGATAAAAAGTAATCTATTGAGATACTAAAGACTAAACATTCCATTTAGATACATATAAAAAACAGGTCTTCGGACCTGTTTTTTATTACGCTCAATAAAACATTACTTAAAGCTTATATGCTTTTCGTTAATCATTTTAAAAATCAAAAGCTTCGACTTTTCACTTCACCATTAAAATAAAAACAATCTTCAACTCGTATTTTTTGAATAGGTGATAGCGCATCAAAATCAAACCATTCATACTCAGAATGCTCATCACTCAGCTGAATCATCTGCCCTTCTGCCAATGTGCATCTAAAAATAAATGCATGAGAATTTACAGCGGAATGAAAATATACACCCGATAAATATTCAATTGAAATATCGCAACCAAGCTCTTCTTTACATTCTCGAACCAAAGCCTCATGTATGGTTTCCCCTTGATCCAAACCACCACCAGGTAGCCCCCAAGCACAATCTGCATAAGTGGCTTTTAACAATAGAACTTGTTGTTGATCATTCAATATCACGGCATGCGAGCTTAAACGATAAAAATCATGGAATCCCATAGTCTTATCTCACAAATCATTCACCTACGAAGAAATATTAACGTGCCAAAAAGCATTTAGAAAAAACTAAACGCAAAGCATAAACAATCGAAATTGCAAATATTGCATAACCGATATGTTCAAACCACATCCGAATCATACAGATAATGACTGCAGAAATTGGATAGAGCCATCGCTTGATACCTGACAAATGATGAATATCTTGAAGTAACCACAAACTCGAAGCATAGACGATGAGCGAAAATACAATAAAATAACATACAACTTGTGAGGAGACTTCTGCTTGCCCTGTCACCACATTTACTGCAGCAGCTAAACCTGCGCCCAAAGCAGCAATACTGACAAAAATCAAAAAATGCCCATAGCCCCATATAAATGCGCGCTTACGACTATTTAAATACTCAGCAACATCATGATCAAAATATGCCCACCACATGGTAAACATCATCAATAAACCACCGATACAGAGAAATATCAGTTCTGTACTCAATAATTGATGGTTGATCGCATCTGATATGGCATTAAAACAACCAATAATCGCCTCACCCAAAACGATAATAGTCAATAAAGCATAACGTTCTGAAATATGATGCGGATGCCACGGCGTCATATTATTTGCTTCAGCAAAAACTGGTACAAAAAGTTCGGCAACAACCAGTAGTAAAAACAAATAGATTGTGAAATTAATCGGTGTAAAATGGAAAAGTAACCAGCCAATTTGTACAAGAATGATTCCATATGCATAACGTAGTGCAGTACCTTTACGTTCAGGATCATTATGAGCAACACGGAACCACTGTGTCACTAAGCCGACCCGCATGATGAGATAACCAATAATAATCACATCAAAATCTTGCTGTTGGAATGCTAACGGAATTCCCGCAGCGATCACCAATGAACCAATGATCTGAACAAACGTCACAATTCGATAAAAAGCATCGTCATTATCGTATGCGGAAGCGAACCAACTAAAATTCATCCACGCCCACCACAATGCAAAAAACACCATAAAATATAGTGTTAGCCCATGTGACAAATGATTTTCCACAATACTATGATGTAGTTGCTGCCCCGCTGTTGCAATGGCAATCACAAAGATCAAATCAAAGAGTAACTCAAGCGATGTCGCAACACGATAATTTTCTTTCGGATCTCGTGGACTAAGCGGTTTTAGCCAACCATATTTTTCTAAGCATGAATTTGACATTATTGGTGCATTTTTGAGGTTATTTTACTAATTTTTTCAAAAAATCAGCAATCAATCAACAAAAATAAAGCCCTAAATAGGGCTTATCTGATAAAGACAAAAAATTCTCGGTATCAAACCACCAATCTCAATTTTGGCTTATCTTTAAGTACAATTGCTTTACCTGTTGCCATATCGATTGGCATAGAAATATGTTGATGCACAACCAACCATTGCCCTGCTTTCTTTTGTAGACACAATGTCGTTCTACACCAAGGCATTTGTAATTTATCTTTGAGTAAAGCGTTTTCTACTTTTGAATGACAATGCAATACAGCCAAATCATCTGATGCATGAATCTTCATATCACGTCGTACGATTTGCATATGTTCATTGAAATATGGGCTCAATTTTTCCCATTCTTTTTTATATTCATCTACGCCATCAAGTTGTGAGCTAACATCGAACATGCTGACATCATCAGCACACTTGCCTACGAGGTTCTCAATCTTTTGACCAATGACAGCGGCATCCCATAATTTAATTTGTGAAATGACTTCATTCGCAATATTTTGATTACCATCGATTTCAACTTTCATAAAAAACACCTCAGTTATTTTTATTTGTGATGAATTTAACACTTTATATGTTTTTAGTTAAATAATTAAATGTTATTTTTTGGTAATAAAATCATCAACTTTATTTACTTATTCGAATCACAAGAATATTTTTTTAAATCACAGAATAAAAGGTAAAATAACATTATTTTTTTCAATTAGTTATAACCAATAAAAGGATATTAATAATGATAAAAGTGAAATCTAAGCTTATATATTCATAATTATTATTTAGATAGCTTTAACAAATAGTCAAAAACCAGTCCTAATTTATTTTTATTATTCAAATCAACTTCAAAAAATTTTGAAAACCTATCTTAAGATTCCTCCAAAAATTTACTTTTGATTACATTTCATACCAAAAGCCATAATCATTACGTAGTTATTTCTGTTCTAAATCAAAAAAGGCATACGCCAAGTGCATGCCTTTTTTGATTCAAGATCAAGACTCAACAGTTAAGTCTTTAATTTTATCTGAGGGTCCATTTTTCTTTACAGATTCAATACCATTGTCACGTGCTGCATCACCTGAGTAAAATTGGCTGGTGCCAATGATTTGATGATTCGCAGCTTTCAAATTAAAGTAAGGTTTTCCATTCTTCGCTTCTAAGCGGTCATAACGTGCATCATCTGGGCTGTTTTTCTGTATTGATGCTATACCATTTTGTGCAGAAGCTTTTGCTTTGTATAACTCACTGGTCAGAATCACTTCTCCATTTCCAGCTTTTAACACAAATCGATATTGACCGTCTTTTGCTTGACTAATTTCATACCATCCTGACATGGCTCACCTCTTGATTATTTTCAGTTTATTGTATTACACAGCGTTGAATGCATAAAAATTACGCTATTGATATGAAATATAAATGACTTTGTCTTTTTTAAAAAGACTATTTTGTTATAACTTTATGGTTAATGTAACTGTATGTATTCACACCACACTATATTTTATAATAATTAATTTTCAATAAGATAAAACGAGACAACACATAGTACATGTAAAAAATATAGGACTATCTTCTTCCTCCAAGTTGAGGATATTCAATATTTAACAATCGTTCGACTTCAGCATCATTTCCTTGTAAAAATCGCTCTAAACTATGACGAAAAACATCGAATGGAGTCTGTTCATTGTCAAAACTAGGCATAACTTCTGACTTAAATAACCCAAATAAATGTGACTTTGGCTGTTTTTGATAGATCTCAGCATGACAAATAAAATTATAATCATTCGGTGTATAGGTCACAAAAAGTCCACCTATTTTCCGTTCTGAATGAATATGTTGGATTTCGAAATAGGGAAATGTACCATGGTTCTCCTCCATAAAGCCCCAAGTTGCCTGTTGTATCCAATTAATTTGATCAAAGCTATTGAGAATATGCACTGCCGAACTACTCTCAAAGTCCAACAAACTCATTTCTAATTCTTTAAATAATTCAATTCTAATCTTATAACCCATATCCCTGACCTTTTTATTTAAATTCGCGATCCAATCGAGCTGTTCTAATTCTTTATGAGACCTGAATTGAATTATTACACCAAAAACGCAATAAAATTAAACAAAAAGCGATAAAATGCTAAAATTCTTACACTGCTAGAATAACCAGCAACCTCATCAAAGCGCGCATTTTTAATACACACATAAATCATCATCCACGATCTCTATCTCATTATTCTTTTTATAAAATATAAATCACGACATTTTATTTTCACGCCAAATTAACAAATCTGGCTATAAATACCGATAACCTATTATTTCTACATATTTTTTTACTGTTTCTGTTTCATCTACAGGATGCAGCATAAATATATAACTGTCAGAATCCATGTCCACAAAACCCAGCTTTAAACCCTGTTGCAACAAGACTTGATGATACTGCTCAAAAACACCATCCTCTGAAACCACGGCATCATCACCCATTAGCGCAAGATCGGGCAATGTTAATTCCAGTTGCCAGTTATCCTTGAGCATACTTTGTAAATGCCACTCCAGATCTGTCACTTCCTGCTTCCAGTCCATAGACACAAATAAACGGATATTTTCCTGCCATAAATCATCCATCAACTGCCCGATACTACTGAAAAAATCATCATCTATATTTTTCATCTGCTGAATATAATCCAGTACAACACTTTTACGAGGATGCTGTTTCAGACAGATCTCAGCCAGTTGCGCATACGCCTGTTTCAGATGTTCATCCAGTTCAGGATACTCTTCAGAACATTCTTCAAAATCCGCCTCAATCTCTGAATGTTCAACAGAAGGACGACTTGCAAACTCAATGGCAGTTTTTTCCTTTAAAGCACTCAGGCTGCTTTTAACTTTATGAATAATCTTCGGATCAGTCACTTCTTCATGTAAATCAGGAATCTGAAACCATTGCACACCCTGACCTGCCTGACACTGGCGAAGTTCAAGCTGATCATGCAGTTTCGCGATAAAGTAAAACAGTGTAGGAAAATTGGCATCATCCACATCATAAAAAATCAGTGAAACAGGTAGAAAAAAACTGCCTTCCTGTGTGGTATAGGGAATACCATCCTTAGAAAGTTGAACATAGTGAAAGTAGGCGTTGTCTTTCCCAAACAGTCGCTGAAAAAAACCTGATTCAGGTGAGGAAAACTCATAAAATCGATGTTCAGCCTGAGTGAAAATTTCATCAAACTCAGATAAACTCAAAATCGTCTGATCCAGTGCCTGCCCTGCAAGCTGTTCAGATTTATAATAAATTCTAGGCATTTCAGCTAACTTCTGTTCTTTTAACAGTCAAGTTACACAGAAATATTAGGAATATCCATCCATAAACTGTTTGGAAAATGTTTTGCTAAATAAGCTTTTAAATAATCCGCAGTATCTTTGGAAATCAGTTTATCCTGAGATTGATCTTTTAAGTTATAAGCCAATGCATAGAGTTCTAAACCACGACTTTTCAAGGCTTCCAGACTCAAGATCGTATGGTTAATACTGCCCAAACGCCCTGAGGTCACGAGAATCACAGGTAATTTTTTCTCTGCCACATAATCAATTGTAAGCAGTTCTGTAGTCAACGGCACCATCAAACCGCCTGCACCTTCAAGCAATACAACCTCATATTTTTTAGCAAGTTGAGCAGTCGCATTCTCTATTTTTTGAAAATCAATTTCACGATCATCAATTTTGGTCGCTAAATGTGGCGAAGCTGGATAAGTAAAAATCTCGGGCATGGTCAGTTTGCTTTCATCTTCAGGAAACCAGCCCATGCCCATAATTTCACGGTGCTGTTCAATGTCTTCTGAAATATTCACATTACCCGTTTGGATCAGTTTTTGCGTGATGGTTTTCTTGCCTTGCTGATTCCACAGCTTTGCCAGATAGCCCGTGGTGTAGGTTTTGCCAATGCCTGTGTCGATTCCACTGATAAAGTAAACTGAACCTGTCATGGCATTCTCCGCGCGATACAATAAATCGGATGATAGGACAAAGGATATGATGATTTACCCGATTCATCCTGTGTTAAAAACTGTTGATAATTCAGATAAAAATCCTGCAAACTTTGCTTTGTCCAACGAAAGTTAGAAGCCGTAGCCGTGACACCTGTGGCTTTTAAATGTTGCAAAATTTGCTTTGGATGTTCGAAATTTAAAGCTTCAATCTGTTCAGAAATATGCAGGATTTCAAAACCATTTTGTTGCAGTTTTTCCTGAATATTTTCAAGGCTTAAATAATCCAACCCCTGCCCTGTTAAGGTTTTAATTTCCTGTAAATTCTGCTGCCCAAAAGTCGAAAAACATAACAAGGCTTGAGGATTTAAACTGTGTCGTGCCTTGGCGAATACAGCATCTAAATTACCCATCCATTGCAGAACAGAACTTGATACAATCAGTTCGTTATTTTGTGGAAAATTCAACTGTTCAATATCGCCAATCAGGAACTCAATCTTTTGCTGAGTTTGAATCGCTTGAATCCGATCTGACTGAAAATGTTGCTGAACTTCGAAATAGAGATCATTCAAAATCAGATGCTTGATCTGCAAATTTTCAATCAGTAGATGACTTAGATTGCCTGAACCACACCCCATTTCAAAAACCTGATTCAATTTTTCAGGACTATATTGCGCCATTAAATCAAATAATTGCTGTGCAATTTTACGTTGTACAACTGCATGTTCAGGATAACTTTGCCCTGCTTGTGCAAAACGTAACGCCACTTGAGTTTTATCAATGCTTTGTGGATTTTTCATTGCAATATTTATCATCAATTCACAACAATGCCACAAGTTGCTCAAGCTCAGATTGCTTGATTTGTGCAGTGAGTGAAATGCGTAAACGTGAACTGTTTTGTGGCACTGTCGGTGGACGCACAGGCATGATGTAAAAACCTGCATCCTGCAACGCTTTGGCTTTTGCCACTGTTTTTGTAGATTCACCAATAATCACAGGCACGATATGCGAACTCGAAGGACATTCAAAACCTTGATTTTTCACTGCATCTTGTAGATATGTGCTGAGTTGTTGTAAATGCTGACGTTGTGAATTTAAGTTCAGCACTTTCTGAAATATAAAATTTGTCCATGCCATACAGATCGGTGGTTGTGCAGTACTGAAGATTAACGGACGCATCGCATTGACCAAGTAATCCCGAATAATTGCATGACAAATCAAATATCCACCGACTGAAGCAATCGCTTTACCAAATGTCCCAACCAAAAGATCAATGTCATTGATCACGCCATATTGTTCCGCACAGCCTAGACCCTGCTCGCCACGTACACCGATTGCATGCGCTTCATCGACATAGAGCATCACTTTGGAAAATTGCTTTTTGATCCGAACCAGTTCAGCCAAATCGGTTTCATCACCATCCATACTAAAAATGGATTCAGTCACTACAATAATTCGATCATAGGCTTTATCATCATGATATTTCTGTAAAAGTTGAGTCAGATGAACCAAGTCATTATGACGATAACGCACGTATTTTGCTGTGGATAAACGGATACCATCAATCATACTTGCGTGGATCAGTTTGTCCGCAAGAATCAACGTTTTACTGTCTGCAAGCGCAGGTAAAATCCCGATATTCATGTGATAACCACTGTTAAATAACAGTGCAGACCGACCATAAAAAGCCTGACTTAAACTCTCTTCAAGCTGTTCATATTCAGGAAAATTTCCAGTGAGTAAGCGTGATGACGTCGAACTCATCCAGCGTTGATCATTCGGTGTTTCATCAAAAAATTGTTCACGCAATTGCGGATCAGAATTTAAGCCCAAATAGTCATTGGATGCGAGATTCAACATGCGTCGATCATTGATTTGAATATAACGATCTTGCTGAATATTGGTGGTGAATTGACGAAAATTGCCTTGCTGTTTCAGTTGATCAAGTTGTGCTGAAAAATGCTCCAGTAAATGACTCACGATGCATTCTCCATACTGCTTTTCATATTTACAACCACTTCAACCAGTTGTTCTAACAGTGTTTTCAATTCATTTTCAGAAATAATATAAGGTGGCATCACATAGACCAGTTTGCCAAATGGACGAATCCAAATCCCACGGCGCACAAACTCTTGTTGCAGGGTTTTCATATCGACGTTAAAGGTCAATTCCACCACGCCAATCGCACCTAAAACACGCACGTCTTTGACAAAATCGAGCTGTGCCAAAGGCTGTAAATGACTTGATAATTGCTGTTCAATGCGCTGAATATTCGCTTGCCAATCCTGTGAAATAAGCAATTCTGTACTTCGTACCGCCACCGCACATGCCAAGGGATTTGCCATAAAAGTTGGGCCATGCATAAACACACCCGCTTCCCCCTGACTGATGGTTTCCGCCACTTTTTTTGTGGTCAGCGTCGCGGATAAAGTCATATAACCACCTGTCAAACCTTTGCCAATGCACATAATGTCAGGCTCTACACCTGCCCATTCCCATGCAAAAAGCTTGCCTGTGCGTCCAAAACCTGTGGCGATTTCATCGAAAATCAGCAGGATATTATATTTTTCACACAGTAATTTGGCTTGGCGTAAATATTCAGGATGATAAAAACGCATCCCCCCCGCACCTTGTACAATTGGTTCAAGAATGAGCGCAGCAATATTATGATGTTGTTCTGCTAAAGTTTTTTCGAGTTCGGCAATGTCCGATGGATTCCATTCTTCATCAAAAGCTGTTTGTGGCGCAGGAACAAAAATCCGATTCGGTAAACTTGAACCAAAAATCTGATGCATACCTGTGACAGGATCACACACCGACATCGCATTCCATGTATCACCATGATAGCCCGAGCGTGGTGTAACAAAATTAGTTTTTTCTAATTTTCCAAGTGATGACCAATACTGAACTGCCATTTTCAAAGCGACTTCAACTGCGACTGAACCTGAGTCGGCATAGAAAATTTTATCTAAACTTGGTGGGGTAATTTTGAGCAGTAATTTTCCGAGTTGAATCGCAGGATCATGGGTAAAGCCACCAAACATGATATGCGACATATTTTGCAGTTGATCTGTCACTGTCTGATTCAGCGCAGGATGGTTATAACCATGTATCGCACACCACCATGAGGACATGCCATCAATCAACTGCCGACCATCTTCAAGTTCGATGATTGCACCTTGCGCCCTTTTCACTTTAAAAATCGGCAAAGGATTTGTCATAGACGTATAAGGATGCCAGATATGTTGTTGATCAAATGCCTGATCACTGAGTTGATCATTCAACGAATCACTGAGCATTTGGTTTGATTCAGTATTTGAATCGGTCATCCTTAACTTCCTTTATCTATCACAGCTATCTAGCACAACACGATTAAAACTTTTCATCATTCATTGTGATTTATCCCTCAGGGAGAAAATGAATGAGGGATTCAACAAAGATGAACTGTTTTAATTGAATGTGCTAAATCTTAAACCTGCGTGAATGATAAATAAATTGCGAGATGCACCACTTATCAGGATGTTTGCTTTATTTTTTGTAAATATTGGCAGATTTTGTCAGTGATGAGCTCAACTTGGAAAACAGGCAAGCCATGTGAGCCACTGATTAACTCAGCTTCAAAAAACTTTGCATCTAATTTTTGCAGATTATCCAAGACTTTGTAACTAACTAAATAATCCTGTTTTCCGAAGATATGGTATTGATGTCCAGTATAATTTTTCAGGATATTGACAAGATTTAAATTTTCTAACAAGTTTAACCCATCTTGTAATAGCTCAATCTTCTGTGCCTGTATCAAACTTTGTAACTTTACAAAATCGGCTTTAGTACTTTCTACACCTTGGCAGACCATATAGCCAAATTTCTTTAAGGTCGCAATAGCGTCAGTTTCAAAAGACTGTTTAAAACTTTGGAATGTCGCTTTTGGCATAGCTGTTTGCCACGTATCACTGGCAACAAAACAAGGATTAGAAGCTAAGGTAATCAGCACTTTGTGTTGTTGGTATTGCTTGGAAATTTGATCAACCAGCAATGTGGCAAGTTGTCCGCCCAATGACCATCCAATAATCACATCATAATCTTTGGCTTTTTCAGTTTGGCGTTGTAATTCGGCATCATCCAAAGCATTGAAAATATTGATCAGCTCAACTGTATGACCTTTATTTTCTAAAGCCTGTTTAAGTGATACCAACAGTTTTGTACCACCGCCCCAACCTGTGATGAGTAAAATTTTTTGATTCAAAGTGATTCCATTATGAAAATGATTAACTATTTTCAGCACAGCCTTAACTTACCAATCTAATTTTGATTAAGACTGCGTAGGCAATGCCTCACTTTTGAAGGATCAAAAGTGACAAAAATCCTCTGTTAGACAAAGGGTACATCCATGATACCCTTGTCTAACGGTGACATCCATGTCGCTTAACGCGATAGCAATTTTCTTCGACTAAAAAATATAGTCTCATACCAATCATCTTAAATCCGCCCCATCGCAAATACCAACATTTCGCATTTCGCATTTCGCATTTCGCATTTCGCATTTCGCATTTCGCATTTCGCATACGATCTAAAATTTGCTAAGATCAAAACAGCTTAAATGTAGGGAAAGATCTGTGATGAAATTCGTTAAACTTGTGAGTATGAGCCTACTCTCCATTTCTACATTAGGCATATTCAATTTCGCTCAGGCTGAAAACTCAATTTTTTCCAAAGTCGATGCTGATCAAAAACAATGGGTAGGCAAACCAGCACCAAGTTTTAAACTACAAGATCAAAATGCAAAATGGCATGAGCTCAGCCAATATAAAGGTAAATGGGTCGTTTTATATTTTTACCCAAAAGATAACTCACCAGGCTGTACCCAAGAAGCCAATCAGTTCAAAACACTTTACCCGCAATTTATTAAAAATAATGCCGTGGTTTTAGGTGTTAGTTTAGATGATGTTCAATCACATCAAAAATTCTCAGAGAAATTAGGTTTAAACTTTCCGATTCTTGCAGATAATGACCATAAGTTAGCAGAACAATTTGGCATTGTTCGAAATCTGGGTATAGCGAAAATTGCTAAACGAGAAACCTTTCTAATTGATCCTCAAGGAACGATTGTTTACCACTACAGCAGTGTAAACACGCAAACCCATGCAGGACAGGTTTTAGCAGATATTCAAAAGTTTTCGAAAAAATAGCCAATAAAAAGAATGCTGATCAGTTAAGCAAAATTATTGGAAAAATTCCTAAAATCTCCCCTAACCCTGAGCCATATATGGCGCAAGGAAAAGAGGGGAACTTATTGTAACTAAAATAATTTTAGTAATCTTGCGTAGCTATGCTACTCATCCCTCCTTTGAAAAAGGTGAGGAACATGTTCCGCAAGGGGAGGATTTAAAAACTTAACTGACGGACAATATCCAATAAAAAAGCCTTTAGATTTCCACCTAAAGGCTTTTCTTACGTCAGATTTAAAATGCTGATTTATTCATCTTACATTTGCGATTGAATATAATTTGGTAGACCAATCAGCTCGATCAAACGCATTTGTTTTTCTAACCAATAAGTATGATCTTCTTCAGTATCCGACATTTGCTGACGAAGCATATCACGAGTGACATAATCGCCTTTTTCTTCACACAGCTTCACGCCTTGCGCTAATTTTTCACGTACATGGTATTCAAGTGCCAAGTCTGCTTTTAAACAAGTCACGACATCTGTACCAACTTCGATATTATCGCGATCCATGTTTGGTGTTCCCTCAAGGAACAAGACACGGCGAATTAAAGCATCAGCATGTGCGCCTTCTTCTTGGCTTTCATGGTCAATACGTTCGAAAATTTTGCTTAAACCCCAATCTTCGTACATACGAGAATGGATAAGATATTGATCACGAGCAGCCAGTTCACCACCGATCAACATGTTTAGATAGTCTACAACTTCTGGATTGCCACGCATTTCAAAAACTCCATACCCTTTTACAATATTATGGACAAGTTCGCTTAAGATTGCAAAATTTAAAATGTGTAAGTTTATGATTTTTATAAACTTAAAATGAGAAACATACGCATTTACAGTCACATTCATAAATTTTTTAGATAAAAAATAAGCCCTTGCAAGGTTTAGCTCACATTGCAAAGACTTATTTATGTATTAATTCGCGACTGCTTAATTTTGTAACCATTACTAATGGTTCTTATTTCAAGCAAGATGCATGCAAATTACCGTTCAATTTTCACATTTGACCAAATTGATCCAAGCTCAGCATGTTGTTGTCTGGTCTTTGCTTGTTGGTAAAAGCGCAGAAAAGCCAGAGCGAATAAAATGGCAACAAGATCAATCCACCACAAATTCCCATGTGAAGCCCATAAACCAATATTAGGCATTAACAATGCAAGCAGTGAGGTGAATGGTAACAGCAACAATAGGATTGCTGTCATCAATAATAAATGTGGCAATGCCGTCGCCGCACCTCGAACAAATGCATAAATCACCGCAAAGACAAAGATGGTGTAGTAGCTATACATCAACACCTGATTCATACTGTTTAAGTTCGGCTGAATGACAAAACTCCATTTCCCAAACAGCATGCTACCTGCAATTGCACCGACACAGCCGATACACGAACCCACAGTCAGTGCAGCAATGAAACGTACATCTTTACGTTGTTGCGGTGGAGCTAAGTTTGGATTTTTTTGCCGTTTAAGCCGTGATTCGATCCATAAAATATTGCCTGAATAGAACAAAAATGCCCCACCAATCCCAAGAATCACATAGAGCCAACGGGTAATATTTCCACCATAATTACCAAAATGCAGACTGAACATCGAGCGAATGACTTTGTCCATTGCGCTGCTATGGGTATTTAAGTTATTGATATTATAAGCTTGAGTTTGATAGGGGTTGAACATCATCACATCAAAACTTTCCCCACGCAGCATTTGATCTGGACTATACACATTGGCACGGGCAGAGGCTTTCGCTGGCTTGTCGAGATTATTAAAACTAATTGAAGAGATTTGATAACCTTGCGCCTGCTCTCCTATACGTTGTAAAACTTTTTCAACATCCAACTTTGGTGCGGGATCTACAATTTTAACTGCGGCAGGTCGTTCAAATAGTGGCTTGTTTTTACTGACCAAAGTCCCCATCGCATCATAAAATAAGTCATGAAATGCAAATACGATGACTGAAACACTGATCAAGATATGAAATGGTAAACTGGTGATGCCGACAACATTATGCGCATCGAGCCAAAAACGTTTTTTGTTTTTGCCCTTTCTGATCGCAAAATAATCTTTTACCAATGTAGGCAATAAGACAATCAAGCCCGTCATGATAGCTAAAAAGTACAATACTGCCACAACACCCATCACATAAACGCCCAATGCATGATGTCCCAACATGCCTGGAATCCCTGCTGTTTCATGTAGTTGTTCGATGAGCCAACCGAGTTTGGAGAGATTCTCCTGCTCAACATTTAAAGTGCCATCTGCATTTAAGGTCGCAAGCATGGCATTTTGATGGGTATCAAAATCATGATCATCTTGCCCTTTCTTCTCAGGTGCTTTCCATTGGATGGGTGCTTGATGAAGTTCTTTCGAGTTTAAGTTCAATTGAAAACTTTTTAAGGTTTCAGGGTAATCAGCCTGAACTTTGCTTACCAATTCATTATATTGATTCGGCTGAATCATGGCTAAATTTTGCGAAGGCGGAGATGCCCAACGACTCAAATCGTGTTGAAACATACTCAATCCACCTGCAAAGAAACAGATGAACAAGAGGATTCCTGAAGTTATACCGACCCAAGTATGTAATTCTTTGGCTAATCGGATCATGTCCGTACGAACTTTCATATCTATCTCCGCAACCAAAACACAAGACTATAAGCGATGATATTCAGTCCTAAATAAAGTAGAAAAGCCTGCCATCCACGTGGAATAAAATAGGCGATAAAAAACAATGGACACCAAATCCACGGAATCGACCACATCCCGAGTTGTGGCGCAACGCCACGATCAATGTGTTCAATGCCCCACATGGTAATTAATGCAGAACAGGCAAATGCAAAACTTAATCCTAAAAATAAACCGACAAAAGTTTTACTCCACCAATCAGGTTGTATCTTTTGAGCGGATCGCATCTTCATACGGAATATACCTTTTCAGTAAGGGAATGAAGGGAATAAAAGACCAAGTTACAATCAGAGTCATACACCACATCAATATCGCCACCAATTTTGGCAATGCGTAAATCAATATAGGTAGTGATACACAGACTAGGACGACACCCAAATAGAAGAATTTTTTTGTAAGCGGTGTTTTAAAAATTTGTTGATTGGCATGACTGCTATAAATCAACACGCTCCCCAAAAAGCATAAAAATATTGCGAATAATTTCATTGCCATACACTCTATGTATTTAATACAAATCTCAATCTATAAAATGCAAAAAGCCCTCTGCATCACAAAGGGCTGATCATTTTTTAGAAATCGAAAGTCACACCGAGTTTATAGGTACGCCCTTCACCCACAATTGCGTAAGCATCATTAAAAACGCCTGACCAGTAATTTTTATCTGCAATGTTATTTACATTTGCTCTAAAGGTTGTTGCGACACCACCAATTTTAGTTGCATATTTCGCACCCAAATCAACAATTGTAAAATCTGGAATTTCATACTTATTATCTGAGGTTAAATATTGCTTGCTTACATAGGTTGCACGCCCATTTACACTCAATCCCTCTACTTGAGGAATTTTATAATCAAATGATAAGCCTGCTGTAAAGTCTGGAACACCATAAACTGTTTTACCTGTTTTATTGGCAGTGCCTGATTTAGTATATTCCGCATCTGTATAAGCCAAATTTGCCAATAGACTTAAATCATCAGTTATATTTCCAGCGGTAGATACCTCCACACCACGTGATCGTGTTTGTGCATCATCTTTTACCGCTTTTGTCACGGTATCCAAATAAACTTCTGGCTTTTCTATTTGATATAAAGCAAGTGTATTCATCCAAGAACCCACTTGGAATTTGCTACCTAACTCATATTGCTTTGTTTGATATGGTTCAAATGTTTCACCTTGATTTGTTGCTGTTGGATAAGTTAAGGCAGACACAGTCACACCTTCAGATAAGCCTTCAACATAGCTTGCATAAAAAGATAGATTTGCATCAAATGGTTTTACAACGATACCTACACTCGGTGAAACTTTGTCTGATGAATATTGCGTTTTCTTATATAAATTTTTGGTATCAATATCCTGATAACGCCCACTTAAAATCAATTGTAAGCGATCATCTAACATCGATAATTGATCTGTTAATGTATAACTAACGTACTTATTATCCCCATATGGTCCTACAACTGGATAAGTTGAAGGCATTGTTACACCTGATCCAACATTTGTATCGTAAATATTAGTCACAAAATACTTTGTAACAGGTGAATAATGTTGATCAAATTTACGTGTTAGATAATCCGCACGTAAGCCTAAGGTATGCTTGATTGAGCCTGTTGCAAACTTACCTTCAAAACCTAAATTAGCGGCAACATTATGTTCTTGGGAACCTACTCGATAATACTGCGCCAATGCATAATGATCAGTGCCTGCATAACTTCCAGTTAATCCATTTCCTTTTGTCCCAGTAATACTGCCAACCATCATACGTGTGCCAAACAAATGCCCACTATACTCACGCTCAGCATAACCTACGCCACCATATACTTTAAAATCCGGTACGATTTTATACTCAGCAGATAAACCCGCATATTGGCTAGATTCTTGCCCCTGTAAACTCTTGAAATAATTAGAATCACCATCGGGTGCTTTGAGCACAGTGCCTAATCCCGTAATCCCTAAGGACGGGTTTGAGCAAGTAAAGCAAATCATGGCTGGAGAACCATTCTCTCGCTTATCACGTACAGCATACGCATCAAAATTCACTTTTAATCGATCAGTCGTATAATCTAAAGCAAAAACACCTGAAGCATTTTGATCGTCCATACCATCTATAAGACGTTCGCCTTGCCCATAACTTCCACTTGCACGAACTCCAAACTCACGGTCTTGTCCAAAGCGTCTTGAAACATCAAAGCCAGATTTGTAGTAACCGCCATCTTCATATGTTGCAGAAACTTGAGTTAAATCTTTACCTGCACGTTTTGTTTGTGCCATAACAACACCACCAACACTACCCGTTGGCGACATACCCGTAGTTAAGGCACTTGGTCCTTTTAAAACAGTTATAGAATCTAAAATATCAGTTGAAGTTCGTCCTGACGGTGCAACCCCATAAAAACCATTCAAATTCATATCTTCCCAATTTACTGAAAAACCACGAATTTGAAAATTTTCATTTAAATGTCCTGAGTTTGTTGTCGCACGCACACTCGGATCATTTTTGAGGACATCTCCTATCGTCGCTGATTGAAAATCCTCCATCGCTGCTTTTGTATATTGATTAAAAGAGAAAGGAGTATCAATAACTTCTTTATTTCCCAACGCACCTAGATCTGCACTTTGTGATAACCGACCATTATTAAAAGTTTTCTTTGACTGTTCTTGTTCTGCATTTACAGTAATCGTCGGCAAGGTTGTCGTATCATTCGCCCAAATTGTTTGTACACATCCAACCCCAAAAATTGCGGATGTAATTGAATTGACCAATAACTTCTTTGAAAAATGATTCATAAAAATGCAAGCCGACATAATGAGAATGATTATTATATACACCGTGATTATTATTAAGTATTGTAAATTTTAATGTTAAATTAAGTTTAATAGTAAAACTCGATAAATGATAATTATTAGCATTTAAATCAATTTAATCTGTTTCCTTACCAGTCACACCTCTTCACATATCTCACTAGATATTCATATCTATTCAAACTAAGATGAATAGAAATAAAAGTGCGCGAAAATATGAATTATTTAATTAAATTCAAACCATTGGTCTCTGCCAAATAACAGTGATATAGATCGAAAAAATCGCTCACTTTAAATCTTTATTGAAATCCACATTGAAAGGAAAAGATGATGTCTCAGGGAAAAACATCAGCGCCAATTCTCGTGACAGGTGCAACAGGTTATATTGCCAGTTGGGTAATTCAACAACTCCTTGAACAAGGTTATACAGTGCATGCCACGGTTCGTGATTTAAATAAAAAACCAAGTTTTGCACATTTAGAAAAAATCGCAGAAAAAACATCAGGTACATTAAAGCTATTCAAAGCCAATTTACTTGAAAATGGTTCATTTGATGAAGCGATGCAAGACTGTGAAATTGTTTTGCACATGGCCTCGCCTTTTGTTGTGACCAACTTTAAAGATGCGGTTAAAGATATTATCGAACCTGCGATTTTAGGGACTGAAAATGTTTTAAACAGTGTCAACAAAACTGAATCCGTCAAACGTGTTGTCGTAACCTCAAGTATTGCCTCAACTTATGGCGATGCAGTTGATATTTTAAATACTGAACATAATGAATTTGATGAATCGCATTGGAATACCACCAGTTCAACCACTCATCAACCCTACCCTTATTCTAAAGTGATGGCTGAACGTAAAGCCTGGGAAATGGCTGAGGCGCAAGATCGTTGGTCTTTGGTCTGTGTTAATCCAGCCTTGGTACTTGGTCCATCACTCACGGCGAATACACAATCTGGCAGTGTGGAAGTGCTTGAACAGTTTGCCAATGGGATGACCCTGCTCGGTGTTCCGCCAATGTGGAATGGCATTGTCGATGTACGTGATGTGGCTGATGCGCATATTTTGGCAGCATTGAATGACAATGCATCTGGGCGTTATATCATTTCAGGTGGTTCACTCAGTTTATTGGAAATGGGGAAAATTTTACGTCAGCATTTCGGACAAAAATTCCCGTTCCCGCGTAATCAAGTACCTAAAAAAGCATTTAAATTCATCGGTCCTATCTTTGGATATTCAAAAGATTTTATTGAAAAGAATATGGGTTATCCGATCTTTTTTAATGCGAATAAGAGTAAAAAAGAATTGGGCATGAGCTATCGCAATATTGAAACCAGTCTCACAGAGCATTTTCAACAGTTGTTAGATGATGGTGTAGTGAAGAAGTATATTCCTTAAAACTGAGTGAATATCAAAAAGGGAAGCCATAATATTTATGGCTTCTATTTGAAATTAAAATTTAGTTCCCATACTCCTGAATCAAATAATGCCCCAACTCTTTGAAATCACTCTCACGATCATTGATATAAAAATTCGATGGAAAAAGAGGCATTTCATTACTCAAAGAATCAAAATAGACTGAATATTTAAAATTCACATTTTTTGTCGTATTTTTTTGCTTTAAATTTAAAGTCATATAACAAGATGTAATTTCAAAAGTTGATACTTTCGCCTTACTTAATTCCTGTATGTCTGTAAATTGAATATTGAAACTATTCTGCACAATTTCTTCAAATAATTTTTCATCACTTGGATCTGTTTTAAAATGTGATGTGATCATTGCATCCTCTTCCCCATCATATTCCCTCATCATTGCTTGTTGTTGTTTACTCAATTGATAATCAATATAGGGGTCTAATAACTTTTCAAATGCTTGATTATATTGATATGTAGAATCATCTTCCTCAACTTTTTGTTGCTTAACAATACCAATAAACTTGCTGTTCGCATCTTTATAAATATTCTTAATTTTTTCCTTTAATATTTGATTAAATTCTTCTGGACTATACTTTTGTGATCGAGCCAAATCATCTAACTTTTCTTTCTCTTCATCCATATATTCAGCAAAATAAGGATTAAAGAGTTTTTGACGATAATAAAAATAAAGATCTAAATTTTTTTCAACGGATTGGCTGAATTCATCTTTAAGCATTTTTAAAATAATAGGGTTATCACATTCCGTTTTCGCAAAAGCAGAAGTTATTGAGAGCACCAACATAATGATTAGAAATATTTTTTTGATTATTTTCATTTTTAGAAATTGTATTGTAAAGGCATAAATACTATACCTTTACAACCAATCAATCAGCAATACAAACTTACTTAAGCCTGCCCATACTCAGCCATCAAAGCCAAAAATTCCTGCTCGTTCAAAACAGCAACACCCAGTTTTTCAGCCTTTTCTAACTTAGAACCTGCTTTTTCACCTGCAACCACACACTTGGTTTTACTCGACACACTACCACTCACACGTGCACCCAAAGCTTGCAACATTTGCGTGGCATCATCACGTCCCATGGTAGCCAATGTCCCCGTAATTACCCAACTTTCACCATTTAACGGCTGACGAGTTGGTGCAATTGGCGCATCCCAATGAATCCCTGCTGCCAATAAACGATCTACCACTTCTAAATTATGCGGTACATTAAAGAAATCGACGATCCATTCAGCGGTAATATCACCCACATCTGGCGTCTTTTTCAATGATTCTAAATCCGCATTGCGAATTGCATCCAAAGTCTGGAACGTATTTGCCAACATCCGTGCAGTCGTTTCACCGACACCACGAATACCAAGCGCATAAATAAAAGCAGCAAGCGTCGTTTTCTTACTATTTTCAATGGCATCAAACAGGTTTTGAACCGACTTTTCACCCATTTTTTCAATCGTGAGTAGTTGCTCACGATGTTCATATAAGTGATATATATCAGCGACATCTTTGAGTAAATCAAGATGCAGTAATGATTCAACCCAACGATCACCCAAACCTTCAATATCTAAGGCTTTACGTGACACAAAGTGACGAATTGCTTCAATCCGTTGTGCTGAACAATACAAACCACCTGAACAACGCGCCAAAGCCTCACCCTCTGGCATCACCACTGGTGAAGAACATACTGGACAATTTTCAGGTAAATGTACTTCGACCACATCATTCGGACGGAACTCTAACCAAACTTTTTCAACTTTTGGAATCACGTCACCACTACGATAAACACTGACAGTATCGCCAACGCGAACATCCAGGCGATGAATTTCACCAATGTTATGTAAAGTTACATTGGAAACAGTTACCCCACCGACAGCGACAGGATTTAAACGTGCTACAGGCGTCAATGTCCCTGTACGCCCAACTTGCCAGTCGATATTTTCAACAGTGGTTAATGCTGCAACTGCTGGGAATTTATAAGCAGTTGCCCAACGTGGTTCACGACTTAAAAAACCTAACTTTTGTTGTTGTTGCAAATCATCTACTTTGATGACCATCCCATCAATTTCAACGGCTAAATCTGGGCGCTCTTGATTGATCTGCTCGTACTTTTCTTGGACTTCTTGGATACTGTCACATACAAAATGACGCTCACCGACTGCAAATCCAAAATTGGTCAACCATTCCAAACTTGCAGACATGGAGTGAATGCCGTGGTTCGGCTCGCATTGCGCAATGCCATAGGCATAAAATGCCAATGGACGCGAAGCCGCAATACTGGGATCAAGTTGACGTAGACTTCCTGCTGCAGCATTACGTGGATTGGCAAAGGTTTTTTCACCTTTGGCTTCATTTTCAGCATTCAGCTTTTCAAAGCCAGCCTTAGGCATCAATACTTCACCACGTACTTCTAACAAACGTGGGACTTCAACTTTGTCTGATGAAAGCACTTTTGGTAGATTACGAATGGTTTTAACATTTTGGGTAATCACTTCCCCTGTTTCACCATCACCACGGGTTACGCCACGAACCAAGACGCCATTTTCATACCAAAGAGAAATTGCTAATCCATCGAACTTTAATTCAACGTCATATTGTATTTTTTGATTCGGTAAACGCTCTTCAATACGGCGTGCAAAAGCAAACAGTTCTTCTTGATTAAAGACATTGCCTAAAGACAGCATTGGAACGGTATGGGTAATGGTTTCAAACTTAGATAATGCCTTACCGCCAACTTTGTTAGTGGGTGAATCCGCTTGGATTAATTCGGGATGTTGTTGCTCTAATGCTTTGAGTTGGTGAAATAGCTGATCATATTCACTGTCCTCAATGCTCGGCTCATCCATCACATAATAAGCGTGGTTATGCTTTGCAATCAGTTGAATGTGTTGACGCATTTGCATCACGACAGGATTATTTTCCATACAATATTTCACCATTTAAAAAGGCGGAAAACTCCGCCTAAATTCATCACCACAATTATTGTGTATTCAAAATTTTACTAAAATAAAAAATAGATAATTACTCATCGGAGTCTTATATCCATCATTTTAATTTAGGGATTAGCCTTCGGCTCGACCTACTTTTCTTTCGGGAAAAGTAGGCAAAACCATTGTCATCCGCAAAACTCGGCAACCACCAACTTTTGAATTAAATATCGCAGAAACATTCTATATCGAATTTAGTGTCCTGCCTCGAACACGTTGCGGATGACTTTTTCGCGTATCCAATCATTAATAGATCAAATACGCTTTAATAATCTATATTTGCAAAAGAAAGACTTAAAAATATATTAAGCTTCTTGCCCTGAGCGATAATCTATCGCCTTATGGCGCCAGTGCTCTTTTAACTGCGGTGTAAACTCAAGATTATTTTCATCATAAACCGTACCATCAATCTCGCGCGCAATAAGACCCGCAATACTTACCATCGTATCAAAGCCTTTTTGCACATCAGAATGTGGTAAAGCTAAGAAGAATGCTAAACCTTGAACTTGCTCAGTTGATAAATTTTCTAAGTCAAAACCATCAGGACCATTTTCTGTTACACGCAACACAGAAAACAAGAGATGACTTTCCTCTTCAGGACTCTCATAACGATGGAAACATGATAACTCACCAAAACGTAAACCATATTTCAACAACATTTTTAAAGTTTTATCACCAGACAAAGCTTTGCGAGGATTTGGATAAACATTCAAAGCAATGATGGTTTCTGCATTCGATAATACACTTTCATCATCATACTTTTGCTGTGCTGTTAAATGTACATCCAAGATACTGCTTTCTTCATCAAATTCTTTAATTTCAGCCGTTTCCACATTCTGATTCAACTGAAACTCTTCTTTTTTAGCTTCTGCCGTTTCAACAGTCGCAACAGATTGAGCATCTAGAGGACTAGCTGTATCAACTTCAACATTCTTAACTGATTCAGTAGTTTCTACTTCTTCCGTAGCGCTTTCACCGTCAGCTTTTACTGAATCAATTGTCACTACTTCATCTGCAACAGGTGTTTTAACAGTTTCTACATGTTCAGTTGTCGATAAATCCGTTGCAGCATTTTCCTGAAGATCATCAATCTTTTGTTGCTTTTCTTCCGCAACTTCAACTGCATCCAAAGCATTTAAATTTGGCTCTACGCGCGCTGGTTCTTTAGATTCACGATCCGCCTGCAACTGATCACGCACATGGCGTGGAATCACAGGTTGATTACAGTCTTCATTGACATGCAATTCAGATTCTAAAGATGGTGCAGCATCGTTGGGCTTTCGTAGCACCATTCGCAATCCAATTAGGATAATGATTACTGCAATAACAATTCCAATAATTGTGGTGACTTCCATACTACGACTCCGCGGCTAAACCGTATTCTCTTGCCTCTTCCAAATTCACAGTGACGAGTTTTGATGTGCCTGGCTCAGGCATCGTCACCCCTAGCAAATCGGTTGCCATCGTCATTGCAACTTTATTATGTGTAATGTAAATGAATTGAACCTGATCAGAAAGCTCTTTTACCAAATTACAAAACCGACCGACGTTTGCATCGTCTAATGGCGCATCAACTTCGTCCAAAACGCAAAATGGCGCAGGATTTAAGCGAAAAATTGCAAAGACCAAAGCCAATGCCGTCAATGCTTTTTCACCACCAGACAACAAAGCCAATGAGCTATTTTTCTTACCAGGTGGACGAGCCATTAATTTGACGCCTGATTGCCAATCATCTTCCAAGCTTAAACTTGCTTCACCACCATCAAATACTTTCGGGAACAACACTTTTAATTCTGAATTGACGCGATCAAAAGTGCCCATAAATAATTTTTTGGTCTCTTGATCAATGGTCTTCATAGCATCTTTTAATTGCCCAACCGTATTTTCCAAATCTTGCATTTGATGGCTTAAATCATCAAAACGCTTGGATACTTCTTCATATTCTTCAGAAGCAGCCAAGTTCACAGCACCCAATTTTTCAAACTGACGTTGTGCTTTTTCAAACTTTTCTTGATGCGCAGGCAGATCAATTACCACACCTTGTTTGATTTCAGCATTCATCTCTTTGAGTTGATCTGAATAATGCTGTAAATCCGATTTCGCCGATTGCCAAGATAAACGCTTCTCTTCCAACTTGGTACGTAATTGTTCATCATTTTGTTGATGTAAATGGCGCATCTCAGTCAGTTGTTGCTGTTTCGATTGAACATTGTTCAATTCAATTTGCCATTCAGACCATGTCTTTTGCAACTTCTCAGTTTGTTGCGATTGTTCTGTGAATTGCGATTCTAAACTTGGCAATTCCAATTGAATCGGATCAACAAATTTCTTTGCCTGTTCCATCTGTGCAATGATTTGCTGATATTGTGCTTTCGAGAAAGTTAAATCTTTTTCCAATAATTCAATTTGCTGCTTATTCTGTTCAGCCAAACGACGTGTGGTTTCAAAATCTTGTTGTTTCAACTGCAATTGCTGTTGTTGTTCTTCAACCTGTTCATTTAACTCATCAAGCTTGTATTGCAAAGTCTTGTATTCAGGTAAATTTTGCTCAAGTTTGAGAATGACCGAATGCATGTCGATTTCAAGATCATCTTTCTGCATCGCATCTTCTTCAAGTTGCTCATCCAATTGCTGTAATTGGCTGTTTAACTGAACTTTTTGCAACTCAAAAGCTTGTGATGCACTTTGCTGTTTGGCAATTTGTACATCGAATTGTTGTAGATTTTTTTGCTGATTTTTTAAAACGTCTTGATCAGATTGAATCTGCTTTTGAATATCACCAATTTGCTGATTTAATTGCGGTAAAACGCTTTCCGCTTCAAGTAATTGAGGCTGTAAAATTTCAAGCTGTGCTTCAATTTCTTCTAAGCGAATACGATGACTCAATGCACCTTGCGCCGCTTGGCTAGCTTCATCGAAATATAGACCGATGACCCAATCTTGCCCGATGTGATAACCATCTAGACTGAGCAGACTTTGCCCTGCTTTTAATTGGTTTTGAATTGCCAATGCATCAGCAAGATTTTCAACAATTGCCACTTGATTCCACAGTGAATATTGCGGAGATTCAATCCAGTCTGCCAAACACGGTAATGAGTTGAGTTGAATCTTATCTTGTGAATTTGAAGCTTTAAGCTGACGTGCAATGCTTTCAGTAAATGTCGATGCTGAATCAATAATTTGCGCAGAAAGCCATTTCGCTAAAAACTTTTCAATCAACGTCGCGTGTTCTTTGCCTTGCGCATTCAACTTCAATATTTGCATCAATTGCACAGCATTGGTATCAGTTTTCACTGCACTTTTCGCCATGAGTTGATTCAAGTTTTTCTGTTCAGATAGCAACACTTGCACTTCTGATTTCAAACTCGAAATTTGCGCTTTCTGTTGATTAATTTGTTCTTGCAATTGTTCTAACTGTGCTTTGGTATCAGTCAGTTTTTGTTCCAGTTGCACAATCTGTTGTTGCGCAGATGACTTCTCTTGCTCAAGTTGACTTAGATCTTCAGTTTGAAACTGACTTTGAATCTGCGTGGCTTGAGTTTTTAAGGTATCTTTTTGCTGTTCGATTCGCGCCACATTTTTAGCAAGCTGTTCAATCTGCGCCTGCATTTGCGCTTTTTGTTGCTGTTGCTTTTCAACCTGAACTTTGACTTGTTCATATTGTTGTTGCGCTTGGAGTTGCTGTGCTTTTACATCACTAAACGCTTGGCTACGTTGCTGAGTTTCAGATTCAGAATTGTGTAATTGCTCAGACTGCTGTTCCAATTGATTGTGCAAAGTGTCCAATTGCAACTCGATCAATTGAATCTTTTCTTTGGTCTGCACCTTTTGCTGTTCAAAATTGCTCAATGCTTCTGAATTTTGTTGGAACAAACTTTGTTTTTGCTCCAAAGTCATTTTCAATTCAGAAAGCTTTTTCTCAGCCTGTTGCCATTCATTTTGCAAAGGCGTGGACTGTTGAATCAGACGTTGGAACAATTCATTAGTCGAGGTTAAATCATGTTCCAATGTACTCATATCAGAACGAACCAGTTTGAAATGTTCACCTAGCTCATTCATTTCAACCGTATATTCTTCTTGCAACCGCGAACTGCGCTCACATTGGAATGATAGAATTTCGATTTTTAGAGTACGAATTTCAGTTTCTAAAGTTTTATAAAGAACCGCAGATTCAGACTGACGTTTAAGGGTTTTAAGCTGTGATTTTAATTCTGACGCAATATCTTCTAAACGATCTAGGTTTTGCGTGGTATGTTCTAAGTGTTGTAACGTTTCGCGACGACGGGCTTGGTAACGAGAAACCCCTGCAGCTTCTTCGATGAAGACGCGCATTTCTTCAGGTTTGGCATCGACCAAACGGTTAATCATGCCTTGTTCAATAATTGCGTACGAACGTGGACCTAAGCCAGTACCCAGAAAAATATCGGTAATATCACGGCGACGGCATTTGGTGCCATTGAGAAAATATTCAGATTTACCATCACGATTGACCTGACGGCGTACAGCTAATTCGCTATAGGCATTGTATGCGCCACCCAGTTTGCCGTAGGTATTTTCAAAACGAAGTTCTACGCTTGCCATTCCCACAGGTTTACGTTTTGCCGTTCCTGTAAAAATAACATCTTGCATACTGCCACCACGCAGTTGGCGCGCACTGGACTCCCCCATGACCCAACGAATGGCATCAATCACATTGGATTTACCACAGCCATTTGGACCAACCACTGCTGTACGGTTATCTTTGAATTGTAATGTTGTACTATCGGCAAACGATTTGAAGCCTGAAAGTTTTAAGCTGCTTAAACGCATAATGTCCTAGTTACTTGCTAACGCTACTTAGCGACGCGATCTCCGCGCCCAAGCGAGTTCGATTTGTTTCATCCGTGTCAGAGATTCCAACACTAAGTTACGCAAGTGTCGACAAAAATCTTCCATAAATAAAGTAGCTTGTTGTGATTTTCGGATTAAAATTGCATCAATCACTAACTTCAGCAATTCTAAAGCTTCTTGAAGCTCACGTCTTGAAGTATTTAGCGTTAAAAAATAACTTCTGCGCAAAGAAGGTAATAATTCTTTATAAAATTTCATCAAGTATGGATTGCCGACCATATCTTGTTGTTCAGCAAGGAATTGGAAGATGCCATCGTAGAATTTTTCGGTATTGCCTTGTTTCACCTGTTCGACCAGATGATTCATCATATTTTGAATGGCTTCGGCTTCATGATTGCGCCACGTTTCACTCATACGTGAAACAACTTGCCCAAGGAGTAATGCACTGGTATCGAATAGCGCACGAACTTGTTGTGCTGACATTTCGGAAACAATCGCGCCACGGCGTGGATAGATTTCAATCAGGTGGGTTCTTTCTAAAAGCAATAGCGCTTCGCGCACCGAGCCTCGACTGACATCCAGTTCTTTGGCGATGCGTAGTTCTTGTATACGTTCCCCTTCAACCAACTCGCCACTAATAATTTGTTCGCTAATATGTTTGGCAATTTGTTCCGAGAGGCTATCCACTTCTTCCAAATGCATATCTCCTTTTTGATTTTTTATTTTTCACAAAAGCATAGACATACTTAATTGTCATATTTTAAGTTTTACTCGATTTAGCTCGATCAAATCCATGACATTGTCAGACAATTTTAAAGCATTTTAGGTCAATTTTATTTTTTGAAGAAGTGTTGTTGGTCGGGAAATATTAAGTAATTTACTGATACGCTAGATAATTTTTCAATTCATTTCCATTGGGACAATACTAATAAATCATAACTCCATGATTATTAACTTTTACAGCATTATGATCTTCGTGAATTCGTATATATCTTTTTAAATCAATAATAAGCATTAACCACGTCTGTCATTACAATGAATTAATAAACTTTCATAATCAAATTTCCTATATTTATCAATCAAATAGTTAACTCCACCTAATTTTAAAATGCGTTCTTGATAAGTTTTTACGCGATCTTTAGATAAACCAATACAAACGAGTTCATCTTCAATTTCATTAACTCGATCAACTTTATAATCATCACTATGCTTAGGTAATTCAGATAATATATTTAAAATAAATAAGTATGGATAAGGTGTGTTTTTTTGAATTAGATATAAGTTATCTCTTTCATATTTATTAAATAAATATGCGCTTAAAAAATTTGGGTAAACATCAAATTTAGAAATATATTTAGTCGTTGCCACACCAACAGTATCATCACCTTTTTCAACAGAGAGCTGCTTTTGATAAGATGAAAAAATATTAAAAATTAAGAAAATAGTGACAATAAAAACTAAAACCAGCACAATTTTTAAAAGTTTACTCATCTAATTCGATCTCTAAAGCTTTCTAAGTAGAAGGTTTTAAATACAAAAACCATATTGATAATGCTTAAAATGACTTAATCACTGAGTTTCCTCTATATTCTCTCTTCTATTTAGATTGATAAACAATAGTTTCTCAGCTACCCCCTATAACCGGTTAATAGCCTTTTGAATACAATACTTTATCGCACTATCATCGTTAAAATTATTATATTTTTTTTGGAAATAAACGTTAGTTGGCATACCTTTAATTTTATTCTTATAAACTTCGAGACGTTTGTGATCTAAACCATGACAAATTAATAAAGCTTCAATATCATACGTTCTTTGAATATATGTGGAGTCTAAATCCTCCTTTCTTTCAATTGCAAAAATAAAACTCATGATATGTAAATAAGGTTTAGGGCTTTGGTCTGCAACTAAAGTAAGATTATTTTTTTCATATTTATTAAATAAGTAATCACTATACCAAGCAGGATATGAATGCATTTTAAGTAGATACAGATCAGTTGCAAGTCCAACCTCATCAGTAGTTGTAAGGTTCTTTTTATATTCTGAATTTGTACTGAAAAAATAGAAAGAGACTATAAGTAATAAAACGATCAGAAAAACTATTATTTTTTTCATACTATTCTTAAAAACCACTATCAACAATTGAAAGCATATTTGTAATATGTGAACGTTCATCACGTTTTAGAGAAATTAATATTGCCGTATTTACATCTTTAAACCGATCAACTGGATTTTCACTCCAACCAACCTTAAAATATTTTTGCCTAACTTCATTATTCCACCATTTACCAACTGCACTTTCAGCCTCCATCTTCGCTATATCTGTGACAATAGCTCTTTCAATTACTGCAACTGCTGCTTTAGAGGTTAAATTACCGAAACTTCCCATAATTGAAGTAATAACACTTAATGACTCATCTTTGTTTACAGACCTAAAATAAATATGCTCAGTAATATACTTCCTATCTGTAAGAGAAAGTTTCGAAAAACTATTTAGCTTATTACTATCAATAATTAAATTACCCCAAACATGTAATAGAATCATTTTACATTCTTCTTGGGTAAGAATCTTTTCCTCTTCTGTTAAAGGTTTCTTAGGAGTTTTAGAAAAACTTTCCATCATCTCATTTTGTGGGCTTGTCTCAAAAATAGGTGATGAAGAACTAGTCGAACTCCCCTTACCCGAACCGCTCCCTGCATCTCGTACAACTAAACTCTGTTGAGGTAAGAAAGTTGCTCCACATGTAGTTTTATCGCCTGCCATAATAATTGTTTTAGAACCAACAACTAAAAAACTTTTACCCAAAGAAACAGCTGACACAACTTTTTTACACTTAGGACAAAAATGTTTCATCCCTTCTAAATGAACTGGCTTTCCTTCAATTTGGAAAGAAGGATCTGTTTCTGCAACAATCCCTCCATGATCAGTTTTACAACCTATTGTTATTAATGGTTTCATTATTAAAGTTTAATTATACTAAAATATAATTAAAGCATAACAATCTAATAACCACAAATTTTCCATCTAAAAAAATGGCATAACACCTTTCAAAATAAAATAACAACCCACTACTGTCAGCAAGCCTGCAAAACACTTTTTCAACATTGCTGGAGATAATTTATGTGCAACTTTTGCCCCAAATTTTGCTGTAATAAAACTCATGACACTGATACCAATAAATGCATAAATATGCACATAACCAATCGCATTTTTAATTTCAGTGGATTCTTGCGAACCAAAGAACATAAAACCGAGTGCACCTGCGATGGCAATGGGTAAACCACATGCAGCAGAAGTGGCAACGGCTTTTTGCATCACCACACCATTTTTATTTAAATACGGCACAGTCAAACTACCACCACCGATTCCAAAAATCGCAGAAGCAATTCCAATTCCACCACCTGCCATCATTTGCATCGGTGCAGAAGGTAAATGTTTAGATTCATCCACTTGAACATTTGCACCTTTAAACATTTTAAAAGCCACCCACAGCGCAAACGCTCCGATAATGAGTTGTAAATGCTGTCCTGACAAAATATCAGCAACACCAGCTCCAATAAATGAACCAACCACTAAGCCTGGTGCGAGATTCTTAAACACATTCCAAAGTACTGCGCCTTTTTTATGATGCGCGGATACAGAACTGATCGAAGTAACAATAATCGTTGCCAGTGAAGTGCCCAAAGCCATGTGCATAATCACATTCGGGTCATAGCCCATTTGGGTAAAAACCACATAGAGAATCGGTACAATAATTAATCCACCACCCACACCAAATAGTCCTGCGGCAAATCCAGCGATTGCACCAATACCTAGATATATGATTAACTCCATAAATGTTCCTTTACATTTCTCAGATTCAACATGGATTTAGAGACTCGTCATCTTAGACAACTGCTTACACAAGCCAACCAACTTCCTGAAATTCTGTTATTAAATCAGACCACAACATCAACCAATGATGATGTCCGTGATATTGCTCAAAGCGGTGTAAACACGGTGCTGGTCTGTAGTGAAACACAGACGCAGGGACGAGGTCAGCACCAAAGGGAATGGGTTTCCCCGATCGGGAATATTTATTTAAGCACATTGCTTGAAACTCGAACACCCATTGATGGACGTTTAGCACTAGAAATTGCCTTAAATATCTTACAAATGCCATCCCTGAAGCATTTAACAAATCTGCAAATCAAATGGCCCAATGACCTTTACAGCACACAAGGAAAATGGGGAGGCATCTTAGTTGAACCGATTTCCCCCAATCAAGCGATTGTCGGTGTAGGCATAAATTTATTGCCCATTCCTGAGCAAGACGTCAGCCAACAAGCCACGTCAGTGGTGCAATTGGGTGTGCAATATCCGAATCGTATTCAAATGATCAGTGAACTTTATCTTGCTATTCAACAGGCTGGACAATGGTTTAATCATGGTTGCTACAACCTCGCTGCACGTTTTAACCACTATGCGGCATTTCTTGATCAAGCGGTGCATTTTGAACAAATCAACGATTCAGTTGAAGGCATTTTCAAAGGGATTCATGATGATGGTTCGGTCAACTTACTGACAGCAAATGGTTCAGTGAATGTATATCAAGGGCGTTTACGTTTAATCGAATCATCCACAGATGCAGAACAATAAAGACATTTAGGTACGCAAATGAAAGCACTTTGGTTAGATATTGGAAATACCCGACTTAAATATTGGATCACTGAAAATGACCAAATCACAGAACAAGCTGCGGAATTACACTTACAATCCCCTGCTGATCTCTTGCTCGGCTTAATCCAACATTTCCGTAGTCTAAATTTAGATAAAGTCGGTATTTCATCGGTTCAAGACAAAAAGAACAATGAACGTATTATCCAAATCCTCAAACTCCTTGATATTCCAGTGAGCTTTGCCAAAGTTCATGCCGAATATGCAGGTTTAAAATGTGGTTATGACCATATTGAACAATTGGGAATCGACCGTTGGCTTCAAGTTCTTGCAGTTGCCAATGCCGATGAAGACCTATGTGTCATTAGTTGTGGTACAGCATTGACCATTGATTTGACCCAAGGCTTTCAGCATCTTGGTGGCTATATTTTGCCAAATCTTTATTTACAACGTGATTCACTGATTCAAAACACCAAAGGCATTAAAATCCCTGATGTTGCTTTTGAAGAGCTTTGTCCAGGGAGAAATACCATTGATGCAGTGCATCATGGCATCTTTTTAGGATTATTAAGCACCATTGAAAAAGTGATGGAGCAACAGCCTCGTAAATTGATTCTCACAGGTGGCGATGCCAAACTATTTGCAAAATTTCTTGAAAAATATCAGCCACAGATTGAAAGTGATTTATTACTCAAAGGTTTGCAGTTTTATATCAATCGACAAAATAGTTGAAAATAAATACAATTTACACAGGGCTCAAAAGCCCTATTTTTTATTCATGATAAAAAATGATAAATGCCATAACAGCGCATAAAGAGAAATGCTAATGAAAAAACTTCCCTTATTCCTGAGCTCATGCTTACTTAGCTTCACCATGGTGGGCTGTACGAGTTTACAAAGCACACCATCACAACCTGTTTCAGGCAAGGTCGTAACCTCTGAAGCAATTATTGCCTATTTTGCACCCGATGCAGGCGAAGAAGAATGCGCTTGTGGTTCAACTATGGATAAAGGCTACTCTCTCACACCTGTTGAAAATGGTTATTTCCGTAAATTATTGGGTCGAGATCAAGAAGGTCGCTTCTTACTACAAGACTTCTACCAAAGTAATGGTCAACCTCAAACCAGTCCATTTTGGGTTAAAGATCCAAAAGGTTTAAATAGTTTTGATGGTAAATATACAGATGGTGATGTGATTGGTTACTATGACAATGGTCAAATAGAATTCAAAGAACACTATAAAGACTACATGTTACAGGGAAAATCTGAGCTGTATTATAAAAATGGTCAACTCAATATGGTGACTGAATATGCAGATGATGTTGAAGTGGGTGAGACTAAAACCTACTACAGCAATGGTCAACTCGCTTCCTTAGAAAATAAACTTGATGAGGAGCATAAAACGCATAAGCTGTGGTATTCAACTGGCAAACAAGCGGTTGACCTAATCGTTGATCCTTATGATTTTTCAATACTTTCAGGCAAAGCTTGGGACCAACAAGGCAATATCATTGAAGATGAAGATGAGCGACAAAAAGTCATTGATAACATTTATGAACAGTTAGATACCACTAAAAACTAAAATACTGGAAAACGAAGACACAGAAAAATCAAACTATTCGCCAAATCCTCTATCGCAATATACGTATTGCTATAGGGGGTCATAATTTTTCTCATAAGTTTTTTGATTTCACTGATATTTACAAAATGATGGTTACTTAAAATTTTAGTACAATCATAAAACATGAATATAGGCTAAGGTGCTGATTTCAATAAAACAGATAGTTTGTCCCAAAGCTGTGGAAACTCACTAAAACCATCAGAAGCCATAAAATGCCCTGCATTTTTTACCTCGACCATTTGTGAATTCATCAAATGTCCTAACTGAATACTAAAAGGTGCAGGTACAAAAGGATCGTTATTTGAAAAAAATAGCACTCTATGGCAAATGCCCATTCTTAACTGAGCTTCATCAAAATGTGCTTGATCTATAAATACATTTAGCTCGGGGAAAATGGGTAATTTATTCTTAAAGCCTGCAATTAAAAATAATGCAAAAAGCTTTCTTCCTGCTAATACCTCAGATAAAAATCCTAAACTGGCGATACAGCCTAAACTATGAGCAATGATAATCACCTCCTCGTTTAAGGTCTGAATCTGTTGAACAAGATTCTGCTTCCAAGCATCATATTTTGGATGTTCAGAATCTTCTAAATAGAGTATGTCACATTGATGCCCTATTGATTCCACCTGCCTCTTCAACCACGGAAACCAATGATCAGTCGGTGAGGCATTATAACCATGTACAATAAAAACTTTTCTCATATATATTTTCTTATTTATCAATTACATACAATTAAAACAAATTAAAACTCATCCAATAATATGTGAAACTAATCACCATGTATGTATATTTTATTTAACAAAAAAGACGCCCTTGGGCGTCTCTTGTGATAGAAGTATTCAATTAAATGAGTAACTTTAGCTATAAGCTATTACTTCTTATCGTTATTTCCAAACAATGGTCCCATACCACCACCACCGCCGAATTGTTTTTGCATACCGCTCAATGAACGCATCATTTTTGCCATACCTGATGGATTAGCAAATTTCTTCATCATTTTTGCCATTTGCGCATGTTGCTTGATCAATTTATTGACTTCAACCACATCCATACCACAACCCGCAGCAATACGTTTTTTACGACTCGGATTCATCAAATCTGGGTTACGGCGTTCTTTGATGGTCATCGACTGGATGATTGCTTCCATCTTTTTCACTTGCTTTTCAGGGTTCGCTTGCGCAATCGCATCTTGAATCCCTGAATTACTCATGCCAGGCAACTTGTCTAAGAAGCCCATCATGCCACCCATTTTATTCATTTGTTCAAACTGCATCAGCATATCTTCAAAGTTGAAGCTTCCGCCTTTTTGCAGTTTTTTCGCCATTTTTTCGGCTTTTTCTTTGTCGATCTTACGTTCAACTTCTTCGACAAGAGAAAGTACGTCACCCATACCCAAGATACGTTGTGCAACACGCTCAGGATGGAATGGCTCTAAGGCATCGAGTTTTTCACCCATACCTAAGAATTTGATTGGCTTACCTGTGATCGCACGTACAGAAAGCGCAGCACCACCACGTGCATCACCATCCGTTTTGGTGAGAATTACACCAGTCAATGGTAATGCATCATTAAATGCTTTAGCTGTATTCGCCGCATCCTGACCAGTCATTGCATCGACAACGAACAAAGTTTCAGTTGGGCCAATCGCTGCATGTAATGCTTTGATTTCGTCCATCATGTCGTCATCGACATGCAAACGACCTGCGGTATCGACGATCAAGACATCGTTAAAATTAATCTTGGCTTGACCAATCGCACGTTGTGCAATTTTGATTGGATCTTCTGATGCATCTGACTCGATGAAATCAACACCAACTTCACCCGCAACAGTTTGTAACTGTTTAATTGCTGCTGGACGATAAACGTCGGCAGAAACCATTGCAACTTTTTTCTTTTGGCGTTCTTTTAAGAAACGACCAAGTTTTGCAGCGGTTGTGGTTTTACCCGCACCTTGCAAACCTGCTAAAAGAATAACAACAGGTGGTTTAGCCGCTAAATCTAGTGTTTCATTGGCCTCACCCATCATTTTTGTGAGTTCGTCATAGACGATTTTCACAAAAGCCTGACCCGGTGAAAGCTGAGTCATCACTTCCTGACCCAATGCTTCTTCCTTAACTTTCGCGATAAATTCACGTGTTACAGGCAAAGCAACATCGGCTTCAAGAAGTGCCATACGCACTTCACGTAGGGTATCTTTTATATTATCTTCGGTGAGCTGCCCAGAGCCAGTAACATTTCTGAGGCTCTGCGTGAGTCGTTCTGTTAAGGTATCAAACATTGCAAAATCCGCTTAAAATAGCTAGTAGCAAAAAAATCTTTCTTAAAATAGAAAATTTGTGCTCAAGATGCTATAGGATACTGTAGTTCACATGGAATTTATATCTTATAACATGATTATTCATCATCCTGAAAAAGGTTTGACATGATTAGCCTACCCTTGGTTTATACGATTTTAGCATTAATTGCCTATACCTCATCATTTTGGTATCTGTTTATGCATTTAATGTCAAAACGTCCTGCAAACCCGTGGTTTATCGGCATCATGTCTGGCTTAGGACTGATCTTACATGCAAGTGTACTGTATAACGATATGCTTACACCACTGGGGATTAATTATGACGTCTTTAATTTGATGTCATTTACCTCTGGGTTAATGTTATTGCTAAGCATGTTATACAGCACTTATCGACCTGTTATTTCATTGAATTTAATCGGCATTCCTGTTGCTGCCTTTGGTTTAATCCTTGGTTTTTGCTTTAGCAAATCAAAACAATTTATTGAACAACATTCTTTGGGCTTAGACATTCACATTATTCTGTCCTTATCTGCGTATGCGGTGTTGCTGATGGCGACCATTCAAGCCGTACTGATTTGGTTCCAGAACCGAGAACTCAAAAAGAAACAAAAAAAACGTATTTGGGTAAATTTCCTACCAGCTTATCAAGCAATGGAATCCCTATTATTTGATATGTTAATTACAGGTTTTGTGCTTTTAACTGTTGCTCTAAGTTTTGGTTTCTTCACCATAGATAACTTTTTCGCACAACATTTGGCCCATAAAACTGCGTTCAGTATCGTGTCATGGTTTGTCTATGGTTCGCTATTGATTGGACATTATAAATTTGGCTGGCGTGGACAAAAAGCAATTCGCTTTACCATTATCGGCTTCTTTTTATTGGCGATTGGCTTTATTGGCTCTAAGTTTGTGTTGGAAATGATTTTACATCGGTAAATCGTTTCTGATATTTGGAAATGAATTGTGAAAACATATTACTATTATTATGATAAAGAAGAAGATATAACAACATTCTGTGAGTTGGATGAAGAGTTATATTGTATACGAGCAACTTTTCAAACAGCAAATGGAATATTCAGTACTAACTCTCCACTAACTCCCGCTCACTTATTTCTACCAGAAGGTAGCTTCTTAGATTTTATTGATGAACTCAGCCCTATTTCTCAGGAACAGTTTAAAAATAAGTGGAATGATTCTAACAAAAAGTACTAAACCCATTGGGAAAATTTAAAAAATAAGTATCAGATTAATCAATCAATAAAAACTAGTATTTCTTTTTTTCCACCACTTGGAGTTATTGTCCAATTTGGTGAAATTTTTTATGGTTTAGTAAATTATAATGACTGCAAAGCAATTTTAGGTGAAAATCAAATGTATCCACACCAACAAATACAACTCTATATCGAACATTTTGATGATGATAACTTATGGATAAAATTTTCTACAAAATCAAATTAGTTATCATTAAAAGCTAACCATCTAAATATATTCATTATTTCCTCTTGCTTATTCAACATAATACATTTAATGTCTTATTTAAATTATGTGTTTATATTTTATACAAAAGGATTTTGTGATGAATATTCCAGTCAACACTCAACAGGATGATAAAGATAATTATAATCCCCTCACAGCTGAAAAATGTCGTCAATGCGAAGACGTTTTACCGATTCAAAATTTGGATCCAAACTACGAAGGTATTGTTTCAACACATAGCAATGACAGCTATTGTAAATTTTCATGTATTTCGGAAAATGACGAGACACAGTAAACGTATTTTCATTGCATGAGCATTTAAGGAAAAATAAATCATAGATGTATTGTTCTGAATTATCACAATCAACTAGACAGTTGCTTGAAAAGTGCGTATAACGCACTTTTTTACGATTCAATGGTAGTGACTTTGAAACTCATCCTTGCACCAATGGAAGGCTTAACTGACCCAATTATGCGTGATGTTCTTACGTCTGTGGGAAGTTTTGACTGGTGTGTAACTGAGTTTATTCGGGTGACGGATTCTGTATTGCCTGATCATATCTACCATACGTATTGTCCTGAACTGAAAAATGACAGCAAAACAGCTGCAGGCACACCTGTACATGTGCAATTTTTAGGAAATAACCCTGAAATGTTGGCTGCCAATGCCGTACGTGCTGCTGAACTCGGCGCACCTGCGATCGATATGAATTTTGGTTGTCCTGCCAAAACAGTCAATCGTCATCGTGGCGGTTCAGTGCTTTTAGATGAACCAGAAGTGGTTTATGAATTGGTTAAAGCTGTACGTGATGCTGTTCCTGCTCATATACCTGTTTCAGCGAAAATGCGTTTAGGTTATCTTGATCGTAATTTCACTATGGAAAATGCACACGCCATCGAAGATGCTGGTGCGTCTTGGGTTACCGTCCATGCGCGTACCAAAGCCGATGGTTATACCCCACCCGCTTTTTGGGATTTATTGCATCCGATTCGTGAAACTTTAAAAATCAATGTGATTGCTAATGGTGAAATTTGGACCAATGCAGATGCCAAGCAATGTCAGCTTGAATCTGGTTGTGAAGATCTCATGATTGGTCGTGGTGCTGTCACAACGCCTGATTTAACCCAATGCATCCGTCAAAATACAGATCAAGCGCTTATCACGTGGAATGAATTGCTCGGTCTGCAAATCCGTTTCTTAAATGGTACTTATAAAAAAGAAATGAATATGGTCGGACGTTATAAGCAATGGCTTGGAATGATGTCGAAACATTATCCTGAAGCCAATGCCTTATGGGGGGAAGTAAAACGTCTTAAAAAAATTGATGAAGTTTTAGAAAAATTAAAAGCTTAGTCTTTCTAATTTATATCCTCTTTACCACCTCAATTTACTCTGCTTCATTTTTGTGTATTTCTAGAATTTGGGTAATTTCATCAGGTTGGAATTCTTTACTCAATTCTGATGTTGGATTTAAAACCAAAGTTGCTCCTTTTGATATTTCAAAGAGTTTTCGGGCATTTAAAATCAGATACTCAACATCTGTTCCAATATCATTTTGAATTGTTTCTAACTCTAAAAAGAATGGAATCGCTTGATCACCTTCTGGTGTTTCAAGTACTCGGAATTGCAATTTATTATCGCTATCTTGAGTCCCTAGGCAATAAATATCCGAAGCAAACAGTTGATCTATAAACTCAGGAATGAGTTCATAGTTTTCTTGGGTTTGGGTGAAGAGTTGTTGTAAGTTTGGCATATTGTAGGTTCTTTTTTAAATTTAAATTATTTACAAAAATATATTTCAATCTTGATCATGCTATTTATAATTGATATTAAAGGAAACACACAGAAAATGATCAACCTATTTAGCTTTTTGCTTCTTCTCATCATCTAATTCTTCTGGAGTACAATATCTTGGTACAACAGCCATTTTTATTGTGTCAAAATACTCATCACATACTTCTTGACCTTTCTCATCTTTTCTTCGGTATAGTTGTTTTTTTTGCTCTTCGGTCATTGTATCAAGGTAATTATAAAAAAACATATAATCAATGACCTCAGGATCATTATAACTAGTGCTTAACTCAATCCCAAAAGATTCGCCTTTTTGGGTATCTGTACAACCAGCTGTATAATTATAACTTACTCGTGTTTTTGAATAAAACTTAGACCTCACTTCATCATGCATTGGATATGCACCAATCAAAACACCGTCGACATCTATCGCGTCTTTAAAAATTGTTCTTACTTGCTCAGTATCTGTTTTTTTTAACTCTTCTTCTATTTCTGCATCTGTTTCTTTACGAATATCATGTGCAGGGCGCTCTAAACGAAATCTAAAACTATCGATTTGTTTATCCGCTATTCTTTCAACTAAACGAACACCGATATCATCATATATATAGATATTAATTCGATTAATTGGATCTACACTTTCAACTTTACGATATTTTTTCCCTAATGCTTTAAGCCAAGGCTCTACTCCTGAACTCATATACAACTCCGTACCATTATAATTAATAGCACATCCATGCACTTTAAACTGATGTTGTGTATTTAACTTTTTTGTAAATCCTTCCGATTCGACATTTGTTCGTGTTGTAGATGAACCATTACTACAACTTATACACAGTAAAAGTGGTAAAAATAGGGTTAATTTTTTTTGAAATAAATGCATTATTTTTTCCCACCTGTAATCATATCTAAACCTTTCTGAACTGTTTTACTCGCTTCATCTATTGACTCTTGTGCTGCTTTAGCGCCTTTATAAGCACCCTGTTTAGTGCTATCCCAGCCTTTCTGCATCATCCCATCACTGGCTTGATTCACTTTATCTTTATGTTGTCTTGACCATTGCTTAACAGTTTCATCCATCCAATTACAGCGGCTTGGATGCCTAAAATAGCTTTTTGCAGTATCTAATACAGCTTGTTTATTCCCTGCTGTTGGGTTTTGAGACCAATTTCGCCACTTTGTTCCCACGTCTCGTACAGCAATAATCGCTAAATTCGCTGCCAACAAGTGTAAGGGATTGCCACCTTCATCTTTACCTACCTGTGTATGACTTGGGTTATCCCCATGGATCACTGGGTTTGCGCCTTGCTTAACACTTACTATTTCATGTGCGTGTTTAAGTGTAGTACTCGCAGCCCATTTGAGTAAAAATGTAATGAGAGGTTTTATCAAAGCTTTTAACAAAGCAGCTTGGTTTCTAAATTCTTTAAAAGTTTTCGTCGCTTTCACAGCCAAATCAGCATAACCAGCTTCATACAAAGCATTTACAGCATCACGAAGTTCAAGATATCTAAACCATACTTTTGTCAAATTCTTATCTTTAGAAACTGAATCAATCGTGATAACAAATTCTTGAATAATTAAATCTGCTAAGCTACGTTCACCAGACACCATGCCTTCGTATTCACTCCATTTTTTGATTGGGTCAATTAACTCACCCAGCGCACCACCCACACTGGCAAAAGTATCCCATGTGTCAAAAGTACCTGTAACAAGAGGGATTTTTTCGTAGCTACTAAAATCATTTTTCCTTAAAACCCAATGTCGTACATCTGAGTATCCAAGTTTAATCAATGTAATTTCAACAAAATTACTATGTGAAAAAAAATCTTCAAGTACATGGAAAGCATTGCCTAAATGTCTTAAAGGAACGTCAGAATTACTATTTTTTTGCATACTTTTTTCGAGCTGTCCTAACAGATACTCCAACGCAGTTGGAAATGCAGAATCTGTAGTATTATTCGGTGTATTATCTGCAATATAATTCTTTAAATTAAAATGTGCAGATTTCTCATCACTATTGGTTTTAAAGGTTTTATCATTTGGTCTAGGGTTAAGTTCTGAATCAGTTTGAGTATAAATATCTGCACCAAAAGGATTATCTATATGTTCCTCAAAACGATAAACACCTAATATATTAATCCCATCCTTCCCAGTTAAATCTCTAAACAAACGATGTGGTAAAGAAGATTTCATCGAATATGAGGCCAATGCTAATGCCTTATAACGTCTTTGATTTTTTTCACTTAATTGCGTATAAGACACATTTTTTAACAATTTCTGCATTTGTTTTTGAAGTTTAGTCGCACGATCATCTTTTAACTTTAAGTCTGATAATTTAACTAAATCTTCCGCTACGCTCTCATCAAAAAAATGATCATAAACTAATATTGCCAATATATTGGTAATTAACTTACGGGTCGGTTTTATTACTATAATTTTACCATGACTATCAAGTGCAACATCTATTTTTGTATTTAATACAGCACCGCAAACCAGTTGAGAGTGGTCTCTTAACCAATTCCCTGCATAGATTGCATTAACTGTGTGTCGATTAAATATTTCACCCTTTGGATTATCTTCTCCAATTGCTTCTTTTTCAATAGATTGGTGTCCATGTTCTATACGAACACCTTTATTATCATCTTTTTTAATGTATTTACCTGTCTTTGGATCAATCGTTCCTCTATTTGCAAGGATTTTCTTTTCATTTGAAAACTTGCCTTCCCCTGCACCAAAATACTCATACTCGACATCCACAATATCATTCATTTGAGCTTCAAAATCTGCATGTAATTTAGCTGCTCTTTTCCCTGATGTTGGTGTTATTTTCAATTTCCCAGAGTATTTTTCAGAAGTCATTTCTGCAAACTCAAACTCTGTATTTGCACCTATATCTTTGCCCTCCGTTAACTGAGCTAAATTATAAGAATAGACTGCACCTTCATCTCTTGGCGCATCTTCTGCTAGTTTTTCAACCCTTGTCGGTATTTTGATAATATCATGAATATAAATTTCATTCGGATCAGAAATAGAATTTAAAGAACTAATAGCGTCTACAGTCGTATCAAATTTTTTCGCAATTTCAACAAGAGTGTTACCTTTTGCAACAACATATAAATTAAAACAATTCTCTAGTGGATATTTCCCACTTTTCCTTAATAAATCATCTATAAAATGTCCATACTCATGTAAAAGTACAATAAATAATCTATCTAAATTTTGATCATTTTCTGTAGCTGAAAGTACAGTATCAGCTGCTAAATATATTTTTTTATCTTTATGATTAAAACCTGCTGGACGTCCATTAATACTTTTAGCAATCACAATATGTTCAGGTGGGACAACAATTCCTTGCATCAAGTCTTTTTTCAAAGCTAAATATATACTATCAGGAACATCAAATCCAAATATAGGTGCAGTAAGGCTGATAAAGCTCTCATCTGAAAAAGTATTTGCTATTACAAGTAGTTGTTCGTGCGCATACGTGCTTTTTAAAGTTGGTAATGGCTGATCAGAAAATTCAACAATTGGCAGTAAAGGCAACGTAGGGCTTACCTTAGCCCCACTCGTAAACTTATGCTGTCCCGCTTTCACTTCAAACTTAGCACCCGTTGTCACAAATACACCTGAGCCATTAATTTTCAGTTGCGAACCACCTGCTGTAAGTGTAATTTCCTTTGGGCTCTTAAATTCAATCACATCCTCAGTTGAAATAATTTGAATACCTTTACGCGCAATCAAATCTGCACCATCACCCTGTGCTTGAATCTCAACTTTACCTTTCCCCGCAAACAGTCGTGCACCTTCTTGGGCTGCAAACAAACTGATCTTTTTACTTGCATGACCAATCAAAGATTTCTGTGTAGAGATATTGATACTTTCACCTGCACTATGACTAATCTGTTTGTCTGCTGAGATATGAATATCTTCATTTGTAGCCAAGGCAATTGAGTTTGGTGCAGCAAGAACCATCACCGCAGATTTAAAGGCATCTGCTTTTTTCGGATCTTCTTTAGCTAAGTTGTCGATAAAGCCTTTGATACTTTCAAGAATCTCAAGCGGATCTGTCTGCTGATTCTTGGCAACTTCACTTAAAGCTTTTGAATTATTAAGGGAGCTTTCAAGTTGTTGTTTGGCTTCTTTGGCATCTAGGTGTGTGCCACTGGCTTGGTCTTGTTTGTAGGTGGAAAGGAGTAAGCCTTATCCTGCACGTATTGCTCCCCATTGGTCAGTTCTCAATTCAAAACCTTCGCCTCGTCCATCACTGGTGTCTTTGTCTTTGGGATGACTTAGATTTCCGAGGTTGAGTTGGCTTGCTCCATGGCTATTTTGCAGTTGTGTGCTGATTTGCCCTGTGGTGTCGTCAAAACGCAGTTGTCCAAAGCCTTCGCCTTGGTATTCTTTGGAACGAATGCCTGCGAGTTTTTTGGTATCAGGCAGTTGTCCTTTTTTGTCGAATTGGGTTGGACTACGTTGTGCTTCGTGGATGCGTCCTACTACAAATGGTCGGTCGATGTTGCCATCAAAGAAGTCGATCACCACGATTTCACCGATGCGAGGTAGGAATCTTGCTCCATAGCCTTCGCCTGCCCATGGGGTGAGTACATCGACCCATGCAGAATCGGTATCGTTGTCGTTTGTGCCCGCACCACCATCGTGTCCATGATCTTCTGTGCGAGTGAATAGGAATCTGACTTTGATACGTCCCCATTCATCGACATGGATTTCTTCTCCACTCGGTCCAACCACTTTGGCGCGTTGTGGATGGGTACTTGGTCGGTGTTGGAGTGGATTGTATTCTGGAACTGTAGCGATGTTACGTCGTTGTATGATGAGACTG
>NZ_SGSX01000023.1:0-50589 GCF_004209355.1 Acinetobacter sp. WCHAc060025
ACTACTTTTGTCATTTTAAACTTCCTTCTTGTTTTGAATTGAATTTAATTCAATTTTAAATAAAATACAAATGGGTCATGTTAACTTTTATGTAAAGTATTATTTTTATAACTAATATAGATGAATTTAACGCAACTTGATCGCAGTGTAGTTTATTCGTTATAGCCTAAATTGATCTGTTAAAGATAACGGCGGATTACGAAAGGTAGATGAAGAAAAAGGAGCTTTCGCTCCTTGATCTATTTTGAATTTATTGACAATTTGTTTACATTGAACGTGAAATGAGCTCTTTCATAATCTCATTGGTACCTGCATAAATACGGTTCGCACGGTTGTCGATATAAGCACGGGCAATCGGATATTCAAGCATATAGCCATAGCCACCGTGTAATTGTAAGCACTCATCGACAACTTCTGAGAATAATTCAGAAATTTTATATTTAGCTGCCGCAGCTGCATCTACGCCTAAACTACCTTCAAGTTGTAGTTCCATGCAGCGATCTAAATAAGCACGACAGAAATCAATTTCTGTACGCATTTCAGCAAGTTTGAAACGGGTATTTTGGAAAGCACCAATCGGTTTACCAAAAGCCTTACGGTCTTTGGTGTATTGAACAGTGTGTGCTAAAGCTGCTTCAGAGCCTGCTTGGCAAATGATCGCAACCAGCATACGTTCCCACGCTAACTCTTTCATGAGCATGATGAAGCCCATGCCTTCCATACCGAGTAAATTCTCTTTCGGTACACGCACATCTTCAAAGAACAATTCACAAGTATCTTGACCTTTCATCCCAATTTTATTGAGCGGTTTACCTTTGGTAAAACCTGCACGATCTGCTTCAACAATAATTAAAGACAAGTTGGCAGAACCTTTGTCAGAATTACCTGTTTTACAAACCACGATTGCCATGTCACATAAGTAACCATTGGTGATGAAAATTTTAGAACCATTGATGACATATTCATCACCATCTAAAACAGCAGTGGTACGTACACCTTGTAAATCTGAACCTGTACCTGGCTCAGTCATCGCAATTGCAGTGACTGCTTCACCAGACACCATTTTTGGAATCCAATGTTTCTTTTGTTCTTCATTACCAAAGTTATTGATATAGTTCGCAACGATGTCTGAATGTAAAGAAAAACCTGTTGAAGAATCCATGGCATAAGCTTGTTCTTCAATCAAAATCATACTGTAAAGGCGGTCTACACCATAACCACCATACTCTTCAGGCATGGTTGCACAGAGTAAGCCCATTTCACCCGCTTTATTCCACAAATCACGATCTACATGTTGTTGAGCTTCATATTTGGCAATATTGGGAACGACTTCTTTTTCATAAAATTTACGTACAGTTTCACGAAATGCTTCATGTTCAGCATTAAATAATTTACGTGGTAACATATTTGCTAAAGGTCGGATTGCACCTGATTGCATTTTTATAATATCCATATGAGTTTTAGTGCTTTGAAATTATGTGAAAAAGAATAGACTCGCAATGAGATGAATGCTCAAAACCCATTTTTAAATGATGAATTTGGTCATTTGGTAGAATTTAGCAAGAAATTTATGGGGAATCAGGTAAACTAATGCAGAATTTACCATAGGGGAAAATGATGTCTGAAGAACTGACTTTAGAAGAACGTAAAGTGATTTATCGCGCACGTCGTGGTTTAAAAGAAATCGATGTATATTTTGACCCTTATGTAAAACAGTATTACTTACAGGCAGATGCTGAAGAAAAGTTACTCTTTAAAGAATTGGTTGATCAAGAAGATCCGGATTTATTGGACTGGTTTATGGAAGTGTCAGAACCACCACGTCCTGAGTTACGAGATTTGATTAATAAACTCAAACATTATGTTCATGGTTGATTCTGATGAATCAATTTTTAAGTGAATTGATGTGAGTATGCATCAGCGCTATGCGTTAAAACCCAGTCGTGTTGCACTGGGTTTTCAGCTTTTTAGTCTCTTGTGTATCACTATTTTATTGTCTTTTTTATTGAATATATGGTTGTGTATTCTTTTACTGGGCCTTGCTTTATTGATATTAAAAATATTTAGGAAGCAATCTACGGTTATTTGTTTAGAACAACTTGATCATGATGTGTGGAGTTTACAACAAGCTGATTGTAGGTTGATTCAACAAGTGAAAGTCAAAAAAATACTCAATCACTCTTTATATATTGTGATCACTTTTCAAAACAAAGAAGACCCAAATTTAATCATTTGGTGTGATCAATTATCTAAACAACAATGGAAATCGATGCAAACACGTGCAAGATTGAATTGATTGTTAAACAATTTTAAATTTTTGATAAGAATAATAAATATTATAAAATAACTACTTATAGAAAAATATGTCTAAATAATAAACATTGTTAGACGAGATCGCATGAAAATCACAGCAAAATAGAATTGTTAGACAATTTTCATGATGAATAATTCATTCTACAGGTAAATTAAACCTACCAACAGCGAATGAGGAATTTCCAAATGGGTGAAATTCATACGTATTGGTTTCTAATCGTCGCAATTGTACTTGCGATTACTGTAGGAAGATTAGGAACTATGCTGAGGGAACAGATTGAGAAAGCGGACAGTAATACATTTATTAGCCGTAAATTTAGAAAACTCAAAACAAATAAGCTCTCTTAGAGTTTACCGTTTAATAAGCAGCATGTGCCGAACCGTCGCTATGCTGCTTTTTTTTGCCTAAAATTTTGATAAAAATCACATTGGGTCAATTGCACAACATTTGAAGTATGGCAAATTGTTGAGATAAAATTAGAGCTATTACTCTTTTATTCAGAAGTAGCTTCTGATATTGTGAGTGAAAAAGGATATAAACACAATTATATAGAGGACAGGAAGTATGTCTAAGGTCCACAAGTTTGGTCAATTGATGCTGACCGCAGTTGTTGCCTCATCTGTTTTATCAGGTTGTTCATATGTCGTTAAATCTGGTGCAAATGTAGCATTAGGATTCAGTGAAAAGCACATTGTTCCACCTATTTTGGCAGGTAATGATACAGACATGGCTTGTAATTCAGGTAGTGCTTTAACACCTGCAATTATGGCAACCAAAGATATGGGTGCAGACCCTACACGTATGGCGGTATTGCTCTATTCAGCAGCGGGTATGTGTGCTGAAAATCGTGCGCTCGATGCGGAACTTAGATATTTACGTGCCTCAAAAGACGGTAAAGTGACAGAAGCTCAGGATGCCCGTGTAGAGCAAAAACGCTGGGCTGCGCTTGCTGCAGAGCGTCAATATGCAGGCTATCAACTTTTTGCAGAACGTTGGCAAGCAAAATATAAATATACGCTTGGCGACTCTTGTCCAACCATGCGTAAAGATTTAGACCAGACGATTTACCTGATTGGTATGTTGAGTGGTTTACAAGCCATGACCAATGACATTAACTCGGGTGGTGCTGTCAACGTGCCAAAAGATATTGCCGCGATTGTTGAACGTGGTATGGCATGTTTGGACAATAATAAATTCTGGGGCGCGCCAATGGCGACCCGTGCAGTGATTTGGATTTTATTACCTGGTGCGGGTGATGGTAAGCCGGATCCTTATCAAACATTACAACAGTCGATGCAGATTGCTGAACAAAAAGGTGTACGTTTAGCTTTTGCAATGAATGCGGTAGCAGCACAAGCCAGTGGTGATGATGCTAAGTTAAGAGGCGCATTGAAATCATATGCGGCATCACGTGCAGATGATAAGCCGATCAATCCTGAGTTTAGATTATTGGATGGTATGGCTGGTCAAATGATTCAAGGTATCGCAGATCGTTATTGGACTGAGCATACTGGGGTTCGTGCTGCGGATGATGGTATGACAACATTCTGGGACGAACAAGCTTCAAGTGGTGATGATGAGTTATTTAATGACTTGCCTGCGCCAACAGAAGGTGCTGGAGATACAGCAGCGCCAGCTGAAGATACAACTGTAGCACCTTAACTTTAGGTGACGTTATGCAAGCGCTGATCGATAAAAGGTCATTAAGTTTGAAGATGAGTTAGAATCAAAGAAGAGCGCTCGCTCTTCTTTTTTTACATTTTCATGGTGGAAAATGATACAAGTTAAGCAAAATGACACAGTATTGTTTATTTTCTTCAGTCTGATTTTTTTTGCGGTACTGCAATGTTTTCAGGATCATTTGATTTATCGACATGACTTGTTTTGGAATCAGCCTTGGCGTTGGTGGACGGCGCATTGGGTACATGTGGGATGGATACACTACGTTTTAAATGTGCTGGCTTTGATGTGTTTGCCATTTTTATTTCCGCAGATCAATAAAAAAGCTTTATTAGGTTTGCTGATTGTTTTACCACCATTATTGAGCTTGAGTTTTTATTTTTTTTATCCTGAAATTTATGCCTATGCAGGACTATCAGGCATATTGCATGGTTTATTTGTTTTTTCTGCATTGATGAGTTTAAAAGAAAAGTCAGAAAGACATTTTGCTTTGATTATTTTACTGGGCATCATTTTAAAGCTTGTTTGGGAACATTTTTTTGGCGCATTACAAACGCAGCAATTGATCGGGCATCCAGTCTTGACACAAGCTCACTTACTTGGCGTGATCTATGGAAGTTTAGCCGCTGCGTTGTGTTTATTTTTTCAAATCAATGTTTTTAACACAAAACTACAGACTTCAAAAGAATCGCACTTTGATTGAAAATGTTGAAATGAATGATGTGCTGTGAGGAATTTTATTGTCATATTTCCAAAACACAAAGAAAGTGTATTGGGTTGATTCTGCTTAGTTTTATTTAAAACAATGAAAAGAAAATATTTACAATAATGCATTTTTAGAGTTAAAACCTGAATTTTTATTAATTTTTCCGTGATTAATGAATAATCAGTCACTATTTATATTGATTCATTTGAAATTCAAGGTATTTTAATAAGAGTAAAAGATAGGCATAAGATGATGTGTAGACATTAATTTTTAAACTAAGCGATGAGTTGACAAAATACTCGCCGAAAAAATAAATCTTTGTCATGTTTTTTTTAAGAAAATTACGGCACCTTTAGAGTGTAATGATAGGAATGGGTATTGGTAAAGGATTTTACTATCACCTAATAATAAAGATGAGCTGTACATGTTTGTTGTACGGTGGGCATAAAAACTGGAATAACAATGCAAGATTCTGTAAATAATAGATCAGGATTAGGTCTACTCAGTTATATCTGGAATGAGTGGATCTCAACCTTTGTCGTCCTTGTTCTGCTTCTGTTGACTTTGATCATTGGAACAGGGGATATGATTCATGGACAGATGCTTCGTTTCGGTGAGCGTCTATATGGAGATGAGAAAATAGGAATGCAATATTCCTATTTACGTGCTGAACCCACCAAGCCATCGTGTGACCGTAATATGGACATCGATAAGCTTGTAAAAGAAAAAATGGAGCAGGAAGCAAAAGATCCGGATGCAGCGTTTTTCGGTTTAACCCCAGAGGCTGATGTTCGTGCTTCATTTGTTTCAGCTCAATCAGACTGTAATCAAAAATATGCTTTTTATGATAAAGCCAATAAGCATATGGAACAGCATTCAACGATTCGTAGCTATCGTTCGATGGAAACAGGTTTCTTCTGGATACTCAAATGGGGTACAGAGAACCGCGTTCTGATTCTTATTTTAATGGTGGTAATTGCTTCAATTACAGCTTCATTGAAAATGCACCACATCGGTTTGCGTCCTGCGCGTACCAAACTTGATTTCAAAGTCTATAACATCGCAATGGTAATCGGTAATGCTTTACTGAGCTATTCAGTGATTAGCCAATACCGTTCTGTTTTAAATTCTGGTGTGGAGTCTACTCACGAAACCATAGGTGTGTATTGGCTATGGATGATTTTATTTGTCATCTTGACCATTATCAGTTTGTTTAAATTGTTCCGTACACCTGCTGATGCTGAAGAGGGTGGTAACTTCGGACTCGCAATGTTGAGTATTCCGTTATACGCATTCATGGCGATAGTCACAGGTATTGCATTTACCTTCTTTATGGACTATCCAATGGGGCAAGGAATTTACCTTGGCTTGTTGACTGAGTTCTCGAATATCTTCTTGAATTTAGCATTGTTCATTTGGGCAGGTATGTTGTTGACGCAAACACGCGTCATGGATTTATTCTTAGCGATTTTACGCCCATGGAATCTTGCGCCAGAAACATTGACTTGGATCATTTTGATTGGTGCTGCAATTCCAACTGCTTATACGGGTGCTTCGGGTATCTTCGTCGTTGCAGCGGGTGCGATCATTTATAAGGAAGTTTGGAACTCAGGTGCGCGTCGTCAATATGCATTGGCTGTATCTGCAATGTCAGGTTCATTGGGTGTCGTACTACGTCCATGTTTACTTGTTATTCTGATCTCGATGCTCGATAGCCGTCATGTGACTTCAGATGAATTATTTGATCATGGTATCTATGTATTCTGGTTAACTGCATTTATTTTCCTTGGTGTGTCTTTATTCCTTGCTGAAGATAAATTCCGTATTAATTCACCGAAAACAGCTGTACCTGGAATGCTACGTGCTTTAGTACCTGTGATTCCTTATGTTTTAGTGGTTATTGCAGTAATTGGTTTCTACCAATATGGTTTAGACACTAAAATGGATGAGTTTACAGCACCTGTAATTCTTCCAATTATGCTCTTGGCATTTATCTTATTTGATAAGTTCTTTGGTGATAAGTTACCAGTACCTGAGAATCCAAATAAAGCACTTGCATTGCAACATGAGCAAGATTCTGAATATTTACGTGAACATGGAAATACGGCTGAGAAGAAGCGTGGTTTTGCAGGTTCAGTTTGGTTCTCAACCTCTGAAAGTGTGGGGCATATTGGTGCTTTAATTATCTTGATGGCGTTATCTGCAAGTGTGGGCGGTCTGATTGAGCGTAGTGAAATCGTGACTATGGTTCCAACGCATTTGGGTAGTATCTTGATCACACTTGGCTTCATGGCGTTATTACTCGCGATGATCGGTATGACCACAGATCCATTCGGTGCGGTGATTCTTGTTGCTGCGACAATTGCGCCTGTTGCCTTTGAGAATGGTATCCATCCAATCCACTTCTGGATGATTGTACTGGTTGCATTTGAATTCGGTTATGTGACACCACCAGTGGCACTGAATCACTTGCTGACGAGGCTCTCCGTCGGTGATGCGGAAGTCGCCGCCGCCGATGCAGAAGCGAAAGCCAAATACACAAGCTTCTATTATCGATATGAACGTTGGATCTTGCCAATCGTGGTGTTGTTCTCATCACTGCTCTTGGTTACTTACGGTCCATACTTGTTTAATCTGTTCGACTGGTACCCGAACAAGTAGTTGAACTAAAATATAGTGATAGATGAAAGCGCCTTCGGGCGCTTTTGTTTTTTGCTGAGTTATGGAAGAAGAATGATTGAGAAATGATGATTGATAAAGTGAAAGAGAGAAAGCTTAGTGTTCTGCTGATTGTAATAAAATATGGGAGGATTCACGGGTATTTTATGAATGCTCTCTAAGTATAAGTTTAGGGTTTAAATTGATTTAATTTCTTCTGTAATATTGGATTACACAGAATGATGGCAACTAAAATAAAGCCGAAACCGATTAAGCTATAGTGATCCGGTATTTCACCCCAAAATAAAAATCCCCATGTCCCTGCAAAAATAATCGCAATATAATTCACAGGACCAATTTGTCCCGCAGGTGCAAGCTTGTAGGCATAGGACATAAACATTTGACTGATATTCGCTAAAAGCCCAGCACCAATTAAAAATGCTAATTCTTTAACTGTATAAGGACGAATCATCCAGAACATCGGAATTGCTGAAATGACTGTGCCAATAAAACAGAAATAAAATACGATGCGTTCAGGCGGTTCTGTACTGGTCAACGCACGAACGGTGACAAATGCCATCGCGGCTAAAAAACTGGCACTCAAACCAATCATTGAAATTTGATTGAACATTCCGCTGTCAGGTTTAGCGACACAAATGACACCAAATAGTCCGAGTCCAGCAGCAATAAGCATCGACAAGGTAATTTTTTCTTTGAGAAATAACCATGCAATCAATGGGATAAAAATCGGTGAAGAATAAGTAAAGACCATGGCATTGGACAATTTAAGATGTGCAATGGCATAGAAAAAGCCATACATCGCCGTGAGTCCCACAAGCGCACGCCATGTATGCATCCATAATTTTTGGGTTTTAAAAAAAACAATGCCTTTATTAAAAATCAGTGGCAGAAAAATAAAAATCCCAACAAAATTACGGAAGAACACGATCGTATAATTATCTAGAGTATATGATGCATAGCGGATACAGACGCCCATGATTGAAAATAAAAAAGCAGAGAGCATGAGTAAGCCGATTGCAATCAAAATATTGTTATTGGGTGATTCTGTGTTCATGATGGATGCATTGGCAAGATTTATGTTGAATCTTAGCAAATTTTGAGTGATTAAAATTCAGAGGATGATTGGTGTATTTTTTAATAATTTAAAGTTTTTGATTCTTAACAGTATATTTAAATTTGAAAAAGCTTTAACCATTTGAGTTAAAGCTTTTATTAAGCGTGGATTATTGAGTTTGCGCAGCCAATTGCTGTTCAAGGATTTTGATTTGTTCTTCTTTTAGCTTGATCAGTTGGTCTGCATCAGCATGTTGAGATTTTAAACTTTGTTGTTGTTCACCCAATTGTGTTTGAATGTCATCTAGTTTAGCAACCTCTTCTTTGGCAAGACTCGCATTTTCAGGAACCTTATCTTTTAAAATAGTTTCATTCACCAATTCAATATGATTCGATTCAGATGCTGCTGTTTGTTCAATTGCTTGTGCAACAGGCGGTGTAACAACTTCAGTTTTTTTCGTCGTTATCGGTGTGTTTAGTTGATCATTGGTTGCGGTTTTATTCGATGGATTATTTAACCAGAAGAAAACAGCGATGAGTAAAATAACAACAACTAAGCCAGCCGCAATGATCCACATTAATTTTGGATTATTCCTTTGATCTATTTGCATTTTTTTGTGATCCAATCTACTTTGAGGAACGAGGCTTGAATTGAATTACCCCAATTTCATCAGGTACGGCAGGCTCTTCAGGTGCGTCTATGTGGGTAGGACGATTTTCAGAGTAGCCACACTCGATGCATTCAATCCATTCAGCATCGTTTTGGGTGAGCATAACAATACGATCCATCGCTTCACATTTAGGACATTTTGCACCAGCAATGAAACGACGTTTAATATTCATACACCCACCACACTTTAAACAATTTTAAAGCTTAGTTTAAGCGCTTTTAGCGTTATTCGTCCAACCCTGATGTCGTAATAATGCATCTATTTTAGGCTCACGCCCACGGAAATTGATAAATGCGTCAAGTGCCGTATCTTTTCCGCCAACTGCAAGGATTGCCTTACGAAATTCCTGACCAGTTTGGGTGTTAAAAACGCCCTCATTCTCAAAACGATCAAAGGCATCGCTGGCTAAAACTTCTGCCCATTTGTATGAGTAATAACCCGCAGCATAGCCCCCCGCGAAAATATGACTAAAGCCATTTTGGAAACGGTTATAAGGTGCAGTAGCTAATACCGCATATTTGTTGCGAATATCATCTAGAGTTGCTTGGATTTGTTCCGCATTTAAAGCAGGTGTTAGTTTGTGAATGCTGAGATCAAACAGTGCAAACTCGATTTGACGTAACGTTTGCATACCTGATTGGAAGAAACGAGCATCTAACAATGCTTTAAGCAAGTCATTTGGCAATGTATCTTTAGATTCGATATGTTCGCTGATTAGGGCGAGGCTTTCAGTATCCCACGTCCAAAATTCCATAAACTGACTAGGCAATTCCACGGCATCCCATGCCACGCCGTGTGTTCCTGCTACAGAAATATTATCCACCTCAGTCAGCATGTGGTGTAAACCATGTCCAAATTCATGGAACAATGTATTCACTTCATCATGAGTGAGTAGGGCGGGTTGGTCACCAACAGGTGGCGTGAAATTTCCGACCATATAACAAATCGGTTTTTGTAAGCCTTCATCTGTTTGCATACGTGAACGGAAACCACTCATCCATGCACCACCACGTTTACCGCTACGTGCATAGAGATCGAAATAGAAACCACCGATCACAAAGCCTTGATCTTCCAATTCATAATAATGCGCATCTGCATGCCAAAGCGGTGCTTCACGTTCAACAACTTTGATGCCATATAAACGATTTACAACATTGAATAAACCTTGAATCACTTTCGGTGCAGGGAAGTATGGTTTTAAATCTTCTTGAGAAAGATTGAATTTTTGTACTTTGAGTTTTTCAGAATAATAGGTGCTGTCCCACGGTTTGAGTTCATCAATACCATCTTGATGAGCAATGGCTTTCAGCTCTTCGATTTCTTGTAGGGTAGGCTTACGTGCATGTTCCGCCAAATCCACGAGAAATTGATTCACAGTTTCAACATTAGGCGCCATTTTTGAAGCCAGTGAATATTCTGCATAATTATCAAAACCTAAAAGTTTCGCCATTTCTTGACGCAAACTTAAAATCTCAACCATCACAGGGGCATTGTCATACTGTGTATCCTGCGCTTGATCAGAAGCGCGAGTCACATAAGCGTGATAGATTTCTTCGCGTAGCGCACGGTCTTCGGCATAAGTCATGATCGCCAAATAAGATGGAATATCTAAAGTGGCAACAGGCTGTTCTAATTCACGTTGCTGACCATACTGTTTTAATAGTTCAATACTGCTTTGTGGCAAACCTTTGAGTTGCTCTTCACTTAATGGCTTGTGATAAGCCTGCGTTGAATCTAAAACATGGTTGGAAAAGTCAGATGACAGTTGTGAAAGTCGTGCTGAAATTTCCGCATAACGTTTTTTCGCTTCACCTTCGAGTGCCACACCTGAAAGTTTAAAGTCACGTAAAGCCAATTTGATTGCGCTTTGTTGTGCAGCAGGCAAGTCTGCGAAAATTAGATTGTCATGAATATTTTGATAGGTTTGGAATAGGGAAACGTGTTGTCCAAGCTGTGTGTAATACTCGCTTAAACTCGGTAAGAGTGATTGGTAAATTTCACGTGTTTCAGCGTTGTTCATTACCGCATTGAGGTGTGATAAAACACCCCATGATTCGCTCATATTGTTTTCAAGTGTATCTACTTTTTCTAAAACATGCAGTTGTGTTTGAATGCTTTCAGGGACTTGTGTCAGTTCATTTAAAAAATTCTGACCATCTTGAATGGCTTGTTCGATATTTTGTTTGAGTTGATCTAATGTGATTTGATCGAAGTGTGGTACAGGCAATGTCGCCTTTTCTAATGTCATTGTTTCTAAGGTCATGGGTGATGCCAAAATAATGTCCTGAATTATCTATAGATGTAGGGCTTCTGGACAGGGAAATCAAGCTTTGGCAATAAATTTAAACAGTGCTATTGGATTTTCTTGGTTTTTAGATCGAATTCAAATGGCACTGAATAGACACCTGCATCAAAACTAATTCCTAGAATGTTCTTTTTAAGATAAAAACCATCTGCATTTTTTAAATCAATTGTATGCGGATCTTCTGCATAATCTCGATATAAATATTGCATATCAGCACTATTACATTCTTCTGTGATTGGTGTTTTGGGTAAGATACATGGTTCGAGTTCTTCACCAATTTGTCGTGAAATATTTGTTGCTGAAAGCTCATATTTTTTAATAACTTGATCTAGTGTCATGAGCTTTTTATTTTTAAGATCAATCACAAAATATCGGCTTCGATAATACGTACGACCACCTGAAATTTCTTGATTCACCCGAATACTTAAATAATCATGGTCTTGATAAATTTTGTCACTTTCAAAGTCAATCGGTACTCCCTCATCCTGTAAAAGTTGTTGTTGAATTTGTTGGTTGATCTTTTCAAAGTCTTTACTCTGAATGTAGGGAATATTACCTGTAAATGAGCTGAATTTTTTAGGGACAGAGTGAGTAGTAAATATAGATACTGCATAAAGATTTGTGGAAATAAGCAGAGTGAGCAAAATTATATTTTTCATTGATGCATCATCTTTTTGTTTTATATTCAAATTTTAGCATGAACTTTATGCAATTTGAGAGCCGATTAATGATTCTTCTCAGATATACGAATATGATCAATTGAGTAAACAATTGTGCCAAGTGAACTTTTTTGACTGGTGATTTGCAAAACGACTTGTTTATTTTTATATCGCTCAAATTCATCTTTATTGATTTTGAAAATAGGTAAGCAGGAGTATTTGTTAGATAAGCAATAAGTTGTATTTCCTTTAAAGCTATGTTCTTTTGTATGTGCTGCTAAAATTTCAACAGATTTGATTCCAGATATTTTCGTATAAAACATAGGAAAAAGCTGAGAAAAATTAAGCCAGAATACAGGTATAAAACAGATGGGAAATATGATCAGACAATAAAGCAAAGGTCGTTTCTGAAAATTCTTCCATGAACGCGGAATGATCCATTGTTGCTTAGTATTTAAAAAGAAGAAATACTGAATGATGGCACAGTAAAGAGTAATTGAAGCACAAAGAGCAAAGATATTGACCGTTTTTGTTGCATGAAAATTAACAGATGAAACCCCGTAAGTTGCACTAATGAGTGAAAGAAACAGAATGAAAATCACATAATAATGGTAATAATATTTAGAAATTGAACTTTTTGACATGGCAAATTTTATTTTAAAATTTAGATAATTATAAACAAAAAGAGCGCCGAAGCGCTCTTGTTTTAAACTGAAAATCATTCATCCTTTGCTTTTGCATTGGACTTTTTCTTTTTCGGTTTAGCCTTTTTCTTTACTTTATCTTTAGCCTTTGTTTCAGGCTTCGTTGCACTGTTTTTACTAGACTTTTTACCGTAAGAACTAGGCTTTCCTTTTGATTTTTTCTTTCGAAAGGGACGTTCTCCATCGTCACTGACATTGTTATTGTCAGCATCCGATTTAACACGTGTAGGACGATCAGAAAAAACTTCTTCTTTTGCTGTTGGTTTCGCAACGCGTGGCGCACGACTACGAATCACACGACCTGCATGAGAAAGTTGTTGTAACAGCTCAAAGTCGATCTTGCGTTCTTCAATATTCACACCAGCAACTTTGATTTTCACCTCATCGCCTAAGCCAAAGACTTGTCCGCGATTTTGACCGACAAGACTTTGACTGACTTGATCAAAGACAAAATAATCATCGCCCAATTGGCTGACATGCACCATACCATCGACATACAAATCTTTCAGCGTCACGAATAAACCAAATTCAGCCGTTGCACTGATCACACCGACAAATTCTTCACCGATATGTTGTTGCATATAATGACATTTCAACCAAGAAGTCACTGAGCGAGAGGCTTCATCGGCACGACGTTCAGTGGCAGAGAAGTGTTCACCTGCTTCATCCAAGGCTGAGCCTGAAAGCGGATATTTCTTGGTCGTTAAACTAGCTTTGATGGCACGATGCAACAATAAGTCAGGATAACGACGAATTGGCGAAGTGAAGTGCGTATACGCTTCATAAGCCAAACCATAGTGACCGACATTTTTCGGACCATAATAGGCTTGCATCATTGAACGTAATAAGACAGCATGAATACTTGGTGCATCAATACGATCTTTGGTCGCTTCAATGACTTTTTGATAATCGGCTTGTGTCGGCTGATCAGGGAATGGCAAACCAAGCAATTTCACAAAATCTTTAACTTTTTGAATGCGTGAAAACTCAGGTGCTTCATGTACACGGTACAACATTGGCACTTCATTTTTTAAGCAATATTCAGCGGCTGCCACGTTGGCAAGCAACATACATTCTTCAATCAGTTTATGTGCAACATTACGTGAACGAGGCAGGATTTCTTTAATTCCACCTAAATCATCAAATGTCATATAGGTTTCAACAGTTTCGAATTCCATTGCATGGCGTTCAGCACGTAAACCTTTGAGTGTCTCATACAATTGATAAAGTGTATTTAATGACTTACGTACATCACGATCTTCAGGAACCGCTTTGCTGTCACCATCTAAGTATTGAGCGACTTGGGTATAAGTCAAACGTGCTTTTGAATGCATGACTGAAGGGTAGAATTCAAACTTCGTCACACGACCTGCACGACTTAAATTCAAATCACAGACCATACATAAACGGTCAACGTGCGGATTTAAAGAACATAAACCATTCGACAGTGCTTCAGGCAACATTGGCAAGACGAAATGTGGGAAATACACCGATGTACCACGTTCTTGCGCTTCATCATCCAAAGGTTTACCAATGCGGACATAGTGGCTGACATCTGCAATTGCCACGACCACACGATAACCGCCACCCGGACGCTTTTCAGCATAAACTGCATCATCGAAGTCACGTGCATCTTCACCATCAATGGTGACTAATGGCAAATCACGCAAATCAATACGACCCGCACGATCTTTTGCCGAAGGCTCTTTAAAGCTTTCAGCTTCTTTTACAACTTCTTCTGGAAATTCGTACGGTAAACCATATTCTAAAATGGTTTGAGGAATAATAATTTCCGTATCCGCTTTATCTGCCATGGATTGGATGATATGACCTGTGGCAAATTCATCACGGGTTGGATAATCATCAATTTCGACACGAATTGAATCACCGACTTTAGCTTTGGCATGCTCAATCAGTTCTTTTTCTAAGGTAATCGGCTGATGTGCATTGGGATTTGAAGGTTGAATAAAATATTCATCTTCAAATTCAGCGACTTTACCAATCAGCTGTTTCACTCTGCGTTGAGTAATTTCAGTGATATAGCCCCAAGCTTTACCTTTACGATCTACTGAGGTTTGTTGGACTTTAACACGGTCGCCGTGGAAGACTTGGCGCAGTTCACGCTCAGGCAGTAAAAATTCTTCTTTTTTACCATCAATACTGGCAACACCTAAGCCTTTGGAGTTGACATAAACAGTCGCATCCAAAATCGGTTGGTCTGCCATGAGTTGGTATTTAAAACCATCCTTCATCAGTTGACCATCACGCACCATTGCGCTTAAACGATGGCTCAGTGCATCTATACTTTTTTGATCGGCAATTTCAAATGCTTCCACTAAATCAGCATGTGATTGTGGTTCTTGTTTTTGTTCTATCGTTTCAAGGATAAGGGTACGACTTGGAATAGGATTGTCGTAACGTTCGGCTTCAGCTTTCGCTTCAGGATCGACCCAATTTTTCATCATGTATTTGGTTTCTATTCAGAAGATAGGATTAGCATAAGTCATACAGGCAAATACTGCACGTAATTGATTGCAATATTGTGTTTTAAATTTTGATTTACGAAATTTTTTTTAAAATTTTAAGCTAAATACTTATTTTGCAGCATAAAAAAAATACAAAATGATGAAAATTGCTTAAAAAGTATTTAATTGAGTAAATTTCTCTATTTTTTTTAATGTCATCCCTTGCCGAATCGGCTTTTAGTTTGTATTATGGCGGCTCGTTACGGTGAGATGGGTGAGTGGCTGAAACCACATCCCTGCTAAGGATGCATACGGGTAACTGTATCGAGGGTTCGAATCCCTCTCTCACCGCCAACGAATACTTATGATGCGCTCATAGCTCAGCTGGATAGAGCACTTGGCTACGAACTAAGGGGTCGGGAGTTCGAATCTCTCTGAGCGCACCAACTTAAATAAGTATTCGAAAAGTAACGGAGCCTTTATAGGCAATCAGGTACGCGCTCATAGCTCAGCTGGATAGAGCACTTGGCTACGAACTAAGGGGTCGGGAGTTCGAATCTCTCTGAGCGCACCAACTTGATGAAATTAACCGCTTAATTGCGGTTTTTTTGTGTCTGGGGTTTAGGTCATAGATTATCTTCCTCTTCATCAAGACCATCTAAAGCGAATTTATATTGATGATTTTGGTAGTACTGGATAGAGGGTTGAAGCCAAATATTCTGCTTAATTGCTTCTAAAAATTTTTCAGCATTGGAAGTTTGATAAATATTAAGGATCTCATTAAGTATTTGTTTTGCTTCATCATCATCAGGAGATGTGGACATACCTAAAATATCGTGGACATAAAGTACGATATATTGTTTTTGAATGTCCTGTATAAAGGCAATAAAGTCATTAGCAAGTTGTAGAGCACGTTTTCCAAAGACACTCCATAAATTTAAATGTGATTTAAAGTTTATAATTCCTTGATTCTTGTCAATCGTGAGATAATAAGCATAGTATTGATCATCTGTTGGGTTTTCTATAATTTCAATGTTTTTATGGTGATATAGTGAGAACCAAAATAATGGGAACATATTTTTGATATATAAGTCTAAATCTTGGGGAGCTAAATTATTTTGAGCAATAGGATTGTCTGAAAAGACTAATTGTGTGTAATTTCCCATTCTTGTTTCCTTTATTATTACATTGTAATTTTAGAAGATTTTAAAATGAATTAGAAAATAGAACTATGCAAAAATTAAAAAATTTATTTAATCGTTTTATTCATAAAGAAGAAGAGTGGCGAAATATTGAAATTGTATTTGGGCGTGAGTTCATTTCAATTACTACTTGGATAAGTGCTGGATTGACTATCAGGGATTTATCTTACGCTCCAATTGTACTGAATATGAATTGTACCGATAGTGAGTTTATTCATGCGATTAAATTGGCATTCGAGCGATGTACATTTGTTAAAGTAAAAGAGCGGAGTGTTTATTGTAAACAGGCATTAGAAAATACTTTGCAATATGATGAATTTTTAAAAAAAGAAGAAATGTCATTAATACAGCAATTTGAATATAAAACCCGAAAAGAGTTGCATCGGGATCAAAAAACTTTATCTGTATCATATAATTCAGTCGAATATCAATTTATTCCCTGTCAAACAAAGAGTGATGGATTTGTAGGTATTGAAACGATAAGTTTACCCATGCAAGTATCAGATCAGGAGTTGCTAAGAAAAGTTAGAGAAATGATGGGTTTATGCACAAGTATATACAAAATATAATTGTATATACAGGGCGTCATTTTTTGTCGCACAACTTTGATTACTGGCTCTATTTACTCACTAAAAGCTTTAAAATAAAGAGAGGAATAGAAGTATTGAAAGAACATGAAAAAATATACAGACGGATATTATATTTACCAGCATGTTGATTTTGTTTGTCATTTCAATCTACATCAATGTGATGGCTGTAATCGAACAATGACAGGCTTTGTTTATGAGCTTCAGATTCAAAGTTTTGACAATGAAGCTATTATTTTCTGTGCTGAATGTATGGAGCAGTTGGAGTTGGTTGCAACAGACTAACGATGCAATCTAACTGTCGAATTATATTTTTAAAGAAAATGTATTTTTAAATTAAACAATATTCATTCATTTTTATCGAAAAGCTTATCTGATAACAATATTTATTGAGGAAAAATAAGCACTGTAAGATCGTCCCAACTCACTTTTTTTGCTTTAGCACAAAGCATAACAAAAACATTTGGACGAATTCTTTGAACTGGCAATATATCTACAGTGTGATGCCACAGTTTGTTTCAGCAACTCTGACGACACTCAAAATTTCAATGATTAGCATCATACTTGCCATAGTGGTTGGTTTAATTTGCAGTGTCTTAATCACGTATAAAATCAAGATATTCGACAAAATAGCCAAAATTTATATTGAAATCTCACGTAATACACCACTACTCATTCAGCTCTTTTTCCTCTACTACGGTCTACCAAAACTTGGCATTAAAATTGATGGTTTTACTTGTGGTGTGATTGGGCTGACTTTCCTTGGTGGAAGCTATATGGCGGAAGCTTTTCGAGCAGGTTTGCAAGCTGTTGCCAAAGGGCAAATAGATTCAGGGGAAAGCATCGGGTTAAGTCCCATACAAGTTTTTCAATACGTTATTTTTCCTCAAGCCTTAGCTGTTTCGATTCCTGCGATTGGTGCAAATTGTTTATTCCTCATCAAAGAAAGTTCTGTAGTCAGTGCTATCGCTGTAGTGGAATTGCTCTTTGTGACCAAAGACTTGATTGGTATGGATTACAAAACCACGGAAGCATTATTTCTGTTGATTATGTCTTACCTAATTATTTTATTACCTGTGTCCATTCTCACCAGTTATTTGGAATATCGTAGTCGGAAGGTGAGCCATGGAGTTTAATTACCTATTTCAGCCAGATCATCTCTATCGCTTGCTACAAGGTTTATGGATCACTGCAAAAATTGCTTTTATTTCCGTATTTTTTTCAGCGATTTTTGGCACGGTTTTTGGGGTGATTATGACCTCAAAAAACCTATTCATTAAAAGTTTGTGTCGTCTGTATTTAGAAATCATCCGAATCATTCCTATTCTCGTTTTACTGTTTGTTTTCTACTTTGGTTTTGCCACTTGGTTTAATTGGCAGTTCTCAGCCGTTGTGGTGTGTATCGTGGTTTTTGTGCTGTGGGGCACGGCGGAGATGGGGGATTTGGTTCGAGCTGCGATTACGTCTATAGATCAGCATCAACGAGATTCAGCGTATGCACTGGGGTTAAGCCAGAATCAAACATTATTCTATGTGGTTTTTCCGCAAAGCCTGAAACGGGTTACGCCAGGGGCAATTAATCTATTCACACGGATGGTAAAAACCAGTTCATTGGCAGTACTGATCGGTGTGGTGGAAGTGATTAAAGTCGGACAGCAAATTATTGAAAATTCATTGTTAATCGTTCCGAATGCTTCGCTGTGGATTTATGGTTTGATCTTTATTTTATATTTTCTGATTTGCTATCCCTTATCACGTTTGGCGACACATTTAGAAAAAGTTTGGGAGACACCATGACTTTGTTATCTATACAAGATTTACAGAAATCATTTGCAGAAAGTCATATTTTACAAGGCATTGATTTGGACGTAAAACAAGGTGAAGTGGTGGTGATTCTCGGTCCATCAGGTTGTGGGAAAAGCACCTTATTGCGTTGTATTAATGGCTTGGAGAAAATTCAAAGTGGGACGATTCATTTACAAGGTTCAGGTGTTCTAGGTACAGATTTACCTTGGGTTAATGTTCGTCAAAAAATCGGTATGGTGTTTCAAAACTATGAACTTTTTGGACATATGAATGTGATTGATAACATTCTTCTTGGTCCGCTTAAAGTTCAAAAAAGAAGTCGTGCTGAAGCGGAAAAAGTCGCAGATGAGTTGTTAAAGCGGGTCGGATTGTATGAGCGAAAGCAAGATTATCCACGACAACTATCAGGTGGACAGAAGCAACGAATCGCCATCGTGCGTTCATTAGTGATGCAACCGCAGGTCATTCTTTTAGATGAAATTACCGCCGCTTTAGACCCTGAAATGGTACGCGAAGTTTTAGATGTGGTTTTAAAACTTGCCCATGAGGGAATGACCATGTTGATCGTCACACATGAAATGTCATTTGCTCGAAAGGTCGCAGATCGGATTATTTTTATGGATAAGGGCAAAATTATTGAACAAGCTACGCCTGAGCAATTTTTTGAGCATCCACAAACTGAACGTGCCAAAGCCTTTTTAAATATGTTGAATTATTAGTTTTATCGCGAAACCGATATTGTAAATTTTGTGTGAATAATAGGATGAAAATAATGAATTTATCTTTAAAAAATCTTAGTCATGTATTGGCTGCAACAGTTTTGAGTTTGGGTTTGGTGGCATGTAATAAAAATGCACCGACAGCGGAGAAAAAAGCTGAGACTGAAACAAACGTATCAAGCATTGAGCAAATTAAGAAAAATGGTGTGGTGCGCATCGGGGTATTTAGTGATAAACCACCTTTTGGTTATTTGGATGCACAAGGTAAAAACCAAGGTTTTGATGTTGAAATTGCCAAGCATGTTGCTAAAGACTTATTGGGTGATGAAAACAAAGTTGAGTTCGTACTCACTGAAGCGGCAAACCGTGTGGAATATTTAAAAGCCAATAAAGTCGATATTATTTTTGCTAATTTCACGGTAACGCCTGAGCGTAAAGACGTTGTTGATTTTGCCAAACCTTATTTAAAAGTATCTTTGGGAGTGGTTTCTCCAAAAGCCAAGCCGATCACGGATATTGCACAATTGAAAGATCAAACCTTGTTGGTGAATAAAGGCACAACAGCAGATTCATTCTTCACAAAATCACATCCTGAAATTAAGTTGCAAAAATACGAGCAAAATACCGAAACCTTTGATGCACTGAAAGATGGTCGTGGCGTGGCTTTAGCACATGATAATCTTTTGGTTCTCGCTTGGGCAAAAGAGAATCCCAACTATACTGTAGGCATTACCAGTCTAGGTCAGTATGACTTGATCGCACCTGCGGTGAAAAAGGGCGATAAAGCATTGTTGGATTGGCTCAATCAAGATTTAGAAAAATTATCTAAAGAAGGTATCATTCAACAAGCTTATGAAAAAACCTTAAAACCAGTTTATGGTGATACGATTGATCCGAAAGATTTATTAGTAAAATAAATTTGAATGGATTCAATGATGTTTTGATGGATTTATCAACGATGTTTGGATTGGGTGCTTATTTCCTAAACATACAGTCTAAAAAGATAGATAAAACGCTTTTCAATAAAGTGAAAAGGCGTATAATGCGTCCCATCAAGACGTCGCGCTCATAGCTCAGCTGGATAGAGCACTTGGCTACGAACTAAGGGGTCGGGAGTTCGAATCTCTCTGAGCGCACCAACTTGGTCATCGAAAGATGTAAAATTGACAAAAAACCGCTTAACTGCGGTTTTTTTGTGTTTGAAAATTATAAGATTATTCAATCAGTATCATTCAACTTTTTCTAGCTGATCTGAATTTTCAAGTGCAGGTGGCTGATATTCTTTCGCATGTTCAAGCTGAGTAATATCCATTTTAATATTGTCTGCTAGTACAACACTACGCCCAAACATCCGTCCAAAAATGACACGACAGGAAAGTTCTTTAGGCAGGGTTTTTAATTGCTTAAACTCATAGACACAATTCAGTTTCGATGCATCATTTTCAGGACAAATGCTAAATAAAACATCATATTTAAAATGATGATTCTCATAAACGATCGGATTATCTTCAAATTCATTTGCAGCAATAGAGCCCGTGACTTCAAATTGGTCATTCACAGGGCAACGAAAATGCGCATAATGAAAGCGATATTCATCATAAATTTTATGTAATGGTTTTTCACTCAAGGCTGTGGTGTTAAACATGAGATAGCCATGTTCATCTAATGCCTCGATTTTTTGTGGTGGGACATAGGTATATTCGGGTTCAATCGTAATAGGAACTTGATATTCAGGCATTTCCTCACATGCAACCAATAAAAATGCGCATGTACTGACTAAATATTGGCGACATCCCTTTAACATATAATCCTTGTCTATTTTTAACTCTACGGTTTAATTTTCTGTGCAAATAATGCATTGGCTCCAACAGCAGGTAGCATTTCATGATAAGGCAAACTACGTGCAGCTCTAAGTAGGAAAGGTGCTTTATCATCAATTTTCATTGCTGTGGTCATTTTTAATAAAGCATCACCATTGCCATGTGCAACAAACTGAATCTGTCCTTTTAAATAACGCAAGTCCCCACCATTGGCATAAAAATTATTTTCAGTTGGTTTTGGATAGGTAAAGTGCATTTTAAAATCAAACGGAATACTGATTACACCTAAGCCGACACTAATTTTAAACTCAGTATCTTGCCCCTGAGCAGTGATGGGTTCAACTTTAATCTTCTTAATCTGATTGGGCAAGATTTCCTTATAAGACAAAGGTTGTGTCCACTTTTGCAGCTGCTGTGGTGTGGCATTGTAATATTGATATGTCGTGGTGAATCTTAGTGCTTCTCGACCATGGGTATAAGGTACAGTTGTTGGATTCAGTACCAAACTTACAGTTTGTTGTGAACTCGCACTGACTTGTGCAATTTTATTGATTTGCGCTGTATTCAGTTGAGGGCTTGGTAATTGTCCTGCATTCAGTGCAGTGACTTTTTTAGCTGTGTATTTATTCTTTAAAGCTTCCATCACAAATGCGCCTGAACTGCTAGGAATGGCAAGTTTGACTTCAGGGAACGCATTTAAAATTTTCTTAAATAAAAAGCCTTGTGGCTGATTTAAGTCACCCCATTGGGTTAGGGTAATTAAGGTCTTGTTTTCACCTAAACTAAACCATTCAAATTTACCTAAACCATAGGGAATAGGACCACTGATGACCATGGTTGAAATGCTGTTTTGCCCAATTTGATGTTGCATCACGACATCCTCATTAAAATTCAACACAGGAATTGGAGTAGGAATCGAAATTTTATATTTGAGCTGGCTGACATTGCCTGCTTGTTCTAAAACCTTAGCAGATTTAAGCGTCGGGAATAATCCAACATATTGATTATAATTACTTAATGTTTTGGAAACTTCTTGGGTACTGACAGGAACGACAATTGCTGCGGTAGAAAATTTAGCTGTGGGCTGAGGATTTTTAACCAATGTAGGGAGCGAGGTTTTTATAGCAGGATGTGAATAAATCAAAATCTGATCTTGTGCAATTGCTGCAATTTCTTGTGCATTATTATCAAATGGTTTTAAGGCACTGGGAATATTATCTGACCAGGTGACTAGTTTTGCCAAACTCAGTGGACTAATACTTGCTAAAAAAATTAGGCAGATAGGCGCAGAAAAATGATTCATTGCAATTCCTTTTGTATATTTTCAATTGTTTTTATTTGAGGGTTTTCTACAAGCAACATATTTAAATGATTTAGCTTTAAAAAATAGAGGTGTTGTGTAATTTGGGATGAAAATCATCATGTCAACGTACAATCTGGTGTACTATTTGGGTATCGAATTTTTTGTATTGAAGCACTATGTCAGACAGTAAGCCTGCATTATCTGCACGTTATTATTTAAATTTAGAAGAATCACAAGATGGTTTTAAACTAGCAACTTTTGGTAAAAAGCAAATTACTCAAATGCTAACGCCTTTAGTGAGTGCGGGGATTATCATTTGGGGGATTTATCTTGTGATCAATAACAGCAGTGTGGGTCAGTATTATATTGGTCTAGGTGCTTTTTTTCTGCTGTTACAAATGTTGATGCGTTATTGGTTTTTACCGATGATGTTTAAACGCCAATTTGTGAAATATCAATTTGGTAAAAGCGAGCAAGGTATTGAACTTTTTCAAGAATATCTGGAATTGTTCAGTAGTGGTCGTCCAAAGAAAATTCATCACTATACCGATGTGGCGAAATTCGCTGAAGGCAAATTGACCTATATGATTGAGTTAAAAGATCGTACTGTGGTGATTGTGCCAAAACGTGCATTTGAAAGCTCAGAAGATAAAACACTTTTTGTAAATACATTTAAAAAACTATGATTTTAAAATTCATGTAGTTGTTATTTTGATGATAAATAGGAAGGGAAGAATATGAGTACACGTCCATCTAAAATTGTCTGCGTCGGTCGTAGCTATGCGGCACATATCGCTGAGTTGGGAAATGCTACACCAGATCGTCCTGTCTTATTTATTAAACCACCGAGCAGTTTAGTTTCTTTGCAAGAGGGTATTGCTTGGAATGAAAATTGGGGCAGTTTGCACCATGAGTGTGAAGTCACTTTACGTATTGATCAGCCACTAAAAGGTGAAACCAATCCTGAAAAAGCGTTGGAAGCGATTGGGGCTGTGACGCTCGGTTTGGATTTAACTTTGCGTGATCTACAAGATGATTTAAAGAAAAAGGGTCAGCCTTGGGAGCGAGCAAAAGCTTTTGATGGTTCATGTGTACTGGCTGATTGGGTGAGTATTGATGAAGTGAAAGCATGGGATGCGATCACGTTTGAGTTTGCTGTGAATGATCAAGTGCGCCAGAAAGGTGATACCTCTTTATTGATTTTTGATATTGGTTATTTACTCGCAGACATTAGCCAAGTGTTCGCGTTAGAGCTAGGTGATGTGGTGATGACAGGTACACCAGTAGGCGTAGGTGCTTTGGCTTCAGGCGATCAATTAACCATGACTTTGAATGGTCAGAGCCAAGATTTTGTTTGGAAAACTTTTGTGAAATAATAAATTTAGTGTATGTCCTTTAAGTTATTTAAATGACTTAACTGATGTTCCGTATTTAAAGTATGTCTAAAACTAAGAGTGCTCAAAATATTGACTATATAACAATATTCTTGAGCTAGCACAGCCCCCATCTATCTTGCAAAGTTTAGTTCAATTTGTGTAGGCGATGCCTAACTTTTGAAGGATCAAAAGTTACAAAAATCCTTTGTTGGGCGAGGGGTATATCCTATACCCCCGCCCAACGGCGACATCCATGTCGCCTAACGCGATAGCACCACTGAGTTGAAATCTTAATCACTAATTATTTTTTGATATTCATTGATGATAATCAGCTACTCATACATTAAAAGTGTAGAGGTATCCTAAAATATACTTCCTGCGTAACATCTGTGACCTAATTTAGTCAGGTTGTTTATTCCATCAAAAAAATATTAAAAGCAGATCAAATATGTCTTTGATCTGCTTTTTTTATGATTATTAAAAATAACTAATTGAAATATTTAGAAACTCTTGTAACAAATTATTATTCATTTAATTGATGATTTTGGCTAACCTAAATCTATTTTTGTGATATGGTGTATTTTCTTTGTATGAGTTTTATTCTTATTTAGAGATATTTTGTTGCATAAACAATGTGCTTTTCTCTAAGAACTCATATGCATTTGTATCAGCATCCTAATTTGAACGATGATGTTTATCCTAGAATTAAGATTCTATTCTTTCTTATTTTATTCAAAATAATGATGATTCTTATGGAGTTTTACTTCTAGCAGACTCGTCGATCTTTAGGAGCTTTTTTCAAAGAACTCAAAACTAATGGAGATAGCAATGACGAGAATTGCAATTGTCGGAGCAGGCCCAAGTGGCATGGCTCAACTAAGAGCATTTCAATCAGCAAAGGCCAAAGGTCTGCAAGTTCCAGAAATTGTATGTTTCGAAAAACAAGACGATTGGGGCGGACTATGGAACTACACTTGGCGTACAGGTGTAGATGCACATGGCGAAGCGGTACACGGAAGTATGTATCGTTATTTATGGTCAAATGGACCAAAAGAAGCATTGGAGTTCGCAGACTATACGTTTGATGAACATTTTAAAAAACCGATAGCATCCTATCCACCACGCGCCGTGCTTTGGGATTATATTAAAGGACGTGTTGAAAAAGCAGGTGTGAAAGATCAAGTCCGTTTTAATACGGCAGTTCAACAGATTGATTATGATCAACATACTGAACAATTCACGGTTCAAGTCTGCGACCATGCACAAGATCAAGTGTATTCAGAACAATTCGACTATGTTGTTGTCGCATCTGGACATTTCTCAACACCGAAAGTGCCAGAATATGAGGGTTTTGATCAATTTAATGGTCGGATTTTACATGCACACGATTTCCGTGATGCTGTTGAATTTAAAGGCAAAACGATTCTCATTGTTGGTAGTAGTTATTCTGCTGAAGATGTCGGTTCACAGTGTTATAAATATGGTGCAAAACAGATTTATAGCTGTTATCGCAGTCAACCGATGGGTTATAAGTGGCCAAAAAACTGGGCTGAAAAGCAACAACTGTTAAAAGTCGATGAAAGCAAAGCATATTTTGCTGATGGTAGTTCTGCCAAGATCGATGCCATTATTCTCTGTACAGGTTATTTGCATCATTTTCCGTATATGGCGGAAGATTTAAAGCTTAAAACCCACAATTGCTTATATCCACAATCGTTATACCAAGGCGTGGTTTGGGAAAATAATCCAAAACTGTTTTATTTAGGTATGCAAGACCAGTGGTACACTTTCAATATGTTTGATGCGCAAGCATGGTATGTGCGTGACATCATTTTGGGTCAAATTGATTTACCTGAGCAGGCGGAGATGCAAGCCCATTCACAAAAGTGGATTGCACGAGAAAGCAAGCTAAAAACGTCTGAGCAAATGGTGAAGTTTCAAGGTGAATATATCAAGCAATTGATTACTCTAACCGACTATCCAAGTTTTAACATTGATGCGGTAAATGAAATTTTTATGCAATGGAAAAAGCATAAAAAAGACAACATTATGGGCTTTAGAGATAAAACGTATCGTTCAGTGATGACAGGGAAAATGTCGAAGCCACATCATACGCCGTGGTTATATGCACTGGATGATTCTTTAGAAGCGTATCTCGATACTGAAAACAGAGAACAACAAGCCATATAGTTTCATTTGGCAATTCATGTAAATGGGTCGCTGAATAAAATATTGATCAATATTTTAAAATCCAAAAAGAGCTGTAGTTTTGCAGCTCTTTTTTATTGGCTTTTAGAAAGTGAATAGAACAGGACTTTTAAAAGGGATGCGAAACATGATATATTTCATTAAACGTTCGTTCAGTGAAGATATTGATGGCAAATTTACGTCAAGACCAAGCGCAAGAAACTAAAGAGAAATTATTGGTACAAGCAAGAAAATTATTTGCTGAAAAAGGCTATGCCAATACGTCGATTCGTGCCTTGGCGAAGTCTCTAGATATGTCGGAAGGGATTCTCTACCATCATTTTTCAGGTGGAAAGCGTGAAATTTTAGCAGTCATGGTGCAACAAGGTCTGGCTGAAGTGTTGATGACCTTGAACCAAAAAAATCACAATTTAGAACAACAGCCCTTAGCCATTGTTTTAGCAACGCTTTATGAAATGTGCGAGCAACTTTTTAATCAAAGCCCTGAATTATTGAAAATTATCATGCGTGAAAGTGATGTGATGGGGCTTGAAGAAGTGCATATTATTCAAAATGTGATTCGTTCGCGGATTGAATGGTTGGCAAATCTATTAAGACAGCGTTGTGCTTTGGGTGAAGTGCGTGAGATGAATTTTGAATTGTCTGCACAACAGTTTCTTGCCATGAGCATACAATATGCTTTGGGTAAATTATTGAATATGAATGTGGGTTACTCATTGTCAAAGCAACAAGATCGTCAGGCGATTGTTGAGCATACTTTGATGTTATGGGCACCGATTTCTTAAATTTTTTAACTTTTAACTGAACGATTGTTCAATGAATTTTATTCATTCATGAGGTATTCACATGTATTTCGGACACTTTGCTGTAGGAATGGCATTAAAAGCCAAATATCCACAAACACCTGTTTTACCTGTCATCTTGGGAGCAGGGTTTTTAGACTTAATTAATGGGACTTTGGTGGCGACAGGCATCGAAAAAGTTACGCCAAATTTGGATGCTTTACCTTATTTATATTTTGATTTGACCTTTATTGATTGGGATCATTCTTTATTGATGGCAATCATTTGGTCGCTCTTTTGGGGTGCGTTATTTTTAAAAAATAAGCAAATCTCCATCATTGCGACCTTATCTTGTTTTCTGCATTTTATCGCAGACTTGCCGATGCATAATGCTGATATGGCATTGTATCCCTTTGCGCAACAACATCTAGGTTTGGGGTTATGGGGCAAATTGGGAATAGGTGCATGGGTTTTAGAAATTGTATTTTCAATTGTTCTATTGGCTTATGCATTTATTCAGCATAAAAAGCAGGGCGAGAATATCTTCTGGCAAGTGGTTTTGATTGGATTGTTGGCTGTGCAAATGTCACCGTGGACATCACCAATGAAACATGTCGCAATGCTATCTGAACCCAATGCTTCAATCACACATGGTATTTTTGTGGCGATTGGATTTGTAATTCCAACTTTGATTTTGGCAGTGCTATATCGCCGTAGTGGAAAAGGGAAATTACAACTTTCGGCTTGAGTCAGACTTCGAGTGATCTCCTAAATTGATCAGGCGTCACTTCCATCCAACGCTTAAACATGGCAATAAAAGCCGAGGCATTGGCATAACCCAAATCTAGTGCAATGCCTTCAACGGTTTTTCCCTCACTTAACATGCTCATGGCTTTCATCACTTTTAAGCGTTGTCGCCATTCATTTAACGACATGCTCAGTTCTTTTTGTGCCAAACGCGCAAGGGTGCGTTCTGTGGTATTGATCTGCATAGCCAGTTCAGACAATGCACTTTGATCAGCTGGATTGTCATGTAGATAATTCAAAATTTGCTTGAGCGTCGGATGATCGGTATGTGGTAAATAACTTGCCACATATTGTGCATGGTGCAACTGATCAAGAAGCACTTGTAAGAGTCGTAAATGTTCAGCTGAATCTGTAATTGGGTGTTGTTTTAAATGCAATAAAATTGCGCTGACTAAGGGCGCAGTCAGTAATATTCCCGCCTGTTGTGGTAGTTGTTGGCATAATGATTCGTGAATATATAAAGTCGCATGCGATACCGAAGTTCGATTTAACCCACTGTGCTGTAAATTCGGTGGTAACCATAAACCATAAGGGGGTGGGGTAATATAATTGGTTTGGTCAATATTCACCTCCATCACACCATTAAAGGCATAAACAAATTCTCCCCAAGCATGCCCATGAAGTGGATAAATAGATAATGCAGGATCATCTCGAAAATCAATCCAAAGCGGTGCTTCAATTTCATCATTGGTCAATAATCGAGTGTAATTTTCAGCTTGTAGGGCTTTTTTATTGATTTTATGGGGCATCTGAAATTTGCCTGAATTTGAGGATGGTTTGTCTGTTCTCAAGTATATCTTATAAAAACGACAGGATTATAGTGGTGCTATTGTTCTGTTGAGATAAATATCGTGGATATGCGTAAAGCACTTGATGCCAAAGCATCAGGTTTAATGATCATGTTGTGTATGATTTGGGGTTTGCAACAAGTGGTACTCAAGCTTGCAGCCGTAGATATTGCACCGATCATGCAAATCGCAATTCGATGTGGGCTTTCTGCATTGATGGTTTATCCATTGATCCGACTCCCGCAAGGCGTGAGCTTATTCTCCAAAGATTATTTACTTGCAGGGATGTGGTTGGCTTTTTTATTCTCAGCCGAATTCTTTCTCGTTGCAGAAGCTTTACGTTTTACTTCTGCTTCACATACCGTAGTTTTACTGTATACCGCACCGATTTTTGTCGCATTGGGGCTGAATTGGAAGTTTGCCTCTGAACGACTTTCTGTTTTGCAATGGACAGGAATCTTCATAGCCTTCGTGGGGATTGTCGTTACTTTTATGGGCAAAGATAGCCAAACTGGGCAATTCTCCAAAGTGCTTTTAGGCGATGCGATGGCTTTACTTGCAGGGATCATGTGGGCGCTCACCACCATTTCATTACGTTTAACCAAACTTGCTGAAGCACATCCGACACAGACTTTGTTTTATCAGTTGATGGGTGGTTTTATTCTGCTCATGCCTTTGGCTTTTGCTTTGGGACAAACTGAAATTCGTTGGACTTTACTCACCTTTTCAAGTTTGGCTTTTCATACTTTGATTATGTCTTTTGCTAGTTTGATGATTTGGTTTTGGCTATTGAGAAATTATTTAGCTAATCATCTTGGGGTGTTTTCATTCCTCACACCGTTGTTCGGGATCGCATTCGGTATTATTTTCTTAGATGAAAAGCTTGAAGTGAATTTTATTATTGGCACTGCTTTGGTGATGTTGGGAATTTTAGTGGTGAGTTTACAAGGATGGATTCAACGTAAAGTATTGCACATTTCTGAGTGATCTTATTTTCAATGTATTGTGCGATGATTCTCAAGTGCAAGATTCTCAAGTGAAGCATGCACTTGAGAATCGTATTATTTATTGACAAATAATCAGCTATTTATCATCTAAAATGGTCGAAAGCGGAATAGATAACTTCGCTGCCAAATATTCATCAGATTCGATCAATGTTGGTCCGATATGCTTCATCCACACATCATCGTCATGGACATGTTCGACATCCTTACGGCGTGGCAAGGTATATGGCAATGAGGTATAAAATGACCAAAAATCAATTTCATCAAGATTTCTCACCAAAACATACTCATTATTATCAGTACGTTTGATGAGATTCTGTTTTTCTAATAATTGTACATAGACAGGCCAACGTCCAATTTCACCGCGTCCTAAAATATCTAGGGCTTCGACATCGGTGACTACTTCACCTGTTTTTTGCTTTTTATAAAACAGTTCTAAAATATCGAGCATCATCAAAACAGGATGGCGAGTCTGAATTTTCCCTGTATGAAATGCGGTCAGTGCATAACTAATTTCAACGCCCAAAAGCACGATATTCCATGAGAGGAAAATCCAGAGTAGGAAAATTGGGATCGCTGCAAATGCACCATACACAATGGTATAACTGGTGAAATTCGCCATGACAAAACCAAAAAGATTTTTCAATAATTCAAAAGCGATTGCACCAAATAATCCTGCAATTGCCGCAGCTTGAATTGGAATACTGCGATTCGGAATAGTCCAATAGAGAATGAAAAAGCCTAAAACAGTTAAGCCAAAGGAAACCAACATCAATAAGATGGAGCTATCCACCTGATAACCTGCAAAGTTATTACTCAGGACACTCATTGATGCCATGGCAGAGGAAATGACAAAGGCACTACCCAGTAAAATAGGTCCAAGAGAAATAATTGTCCAATAACGCATAAAACCGATAATACCATTGCGTGTTTCTTGGACACGCCAAATACGGTTAAATACAGTTTCAATACTGGTCAGCATGAGCACAGTAGTTACGAATAGAAATAACACCCCGATGACTGTTAAATTACTGGAGTTATCGGTAAAGACATTAAAGGCTTTATCAAATGCAATACTGGTTTTCGGCAGGAAGTTGCTATAAATCATCTGTTGAAGCTGTTGCCGTGCAGGCTCTAAGGCTTTAATCGATGAAATGATAACAAGGAAAACTGTTAACATCGGTACAACTGCGAACAGGGTGGTATAGGTCAACGAGCCTGCTTGTTCACGACAGCGATCTGCTTCAAAACGACGAATCACGAAAAGAATAAACTGAAACCAAGTTTTCTGATAAAAGGGTAATTTTTTAAGTAATTCAATCATATATCTTTGATCTCAGCTGTTTTTCAATTGCTTTTTAATTTATCTTTCGCTATTTACTCAAATAGCTTACCCAAAAATACAGAGAAATACCGTATAGTTTTCTTTTAATTCAAATTTAAATTATCACTATGCAACCTTATGTTCTTGTTCTTTATTATAGTAAATATGGCTCAACCAAAGAAATGGCACATTTGATTGCCAATGGAATTGAAAGCGCAGGTGTTACAGTCAAAATTCGTACAGTGCCCAATTTAGCGACTGTCGTGACTGAGGCTGCTGCCAGTATTCCAGAAGAGGGTGATATTTACTGTACTTTGGATGATTTGCAAAATTGTGCAGGTTTGGCACTCGGTTCGCCAACACGTTTTGGCAATATGGCTTCGGAAATGAAGTATTTTTGGGATCAAACCACCAGTCTTTGGCTCAATGGTGCTTTGCACAATAAGCCAGCTTGTGTATTCACATCATCTGGTTCGATGCATGGCGGTCAGGAAAGTACTTTATTGACCATGTTACCGCCATTGTTCCATCACGGGATGATGATTATGGGGCTGACCAATGCCAATCCAGCATTATCGAATACCAAATCAGGCGGAACGCCGTATGGTGCAACGCATGTCAGTGGACCACGCCATGATCAAAGTTTGAGTACAGATGAGAAGTCATTGTGTGAAACACAAGGGAAGCGTTTGGGTGAGGTGGTGAGAAAACTGAGTGTTTAAGTTTTAAATTTGATGCTAATTGAGCCTAATATACAATTAGCATCAAAGCCCATATTTTTTCCAACCACCTGAGAAATGATGTTTTTCATCAATACGCCATTCACCTTCGATGAGAAGCAATGTATAGCGATTTTGCCCTTCTAAACGATCACGGGTAAAAATATACAGCTTTTTTTTACTTGCATGGTCAATATCAGTCATGATTTCATCGGTATAGCTGAAATTAGGAGCATGTGAATAATGTAAACCATCTGGGCGATAGCCATGACGTGGCTTATCTGTACAATATTGCTGAAAAATCTGTTGGCATTTTTGTTGAAGTTCGTCGCAGAAACCGATTTGTTCAGCAGATGCTTCCCATTGATTTATTGCTTCAAAGAAATGGATTAGTTTAGCTTTGGCGTCCTCAATTTGAGTATGACTAAAATATTGTTTATTTTTCTTTTGTAAATCACGTTGGTTTTGTTCGAATTCTGCAATTTGTGCAGCACTAAACATATTAGCAATCACTCGCAATTTAGGATGTTGTGCTAAAGTCATTAAGCCATCAAAACTCACTTGGGTATCATGTAGTAACAAGGTTGAAAGTTTTGGGATGTTGAGAAAGTATTGCAAGGTTTGATCATTCACCTGAGTATTGCAGACCCAAATACAATCCAACTTTTTATGATTTGTAAAAGATTTGAAACCGTCTCCAGTCAATTTTGAATTTACAATGAATAAGTAATTTAAACTTTGAATTTGAGACAAGTGGGTTAGGGCGACATCAGAAACTTGGGTATTTTCAAAATTTAGATTAACCAATTTCGGAAGTTGTGCAATTTTTTCGAAATGATGTTCTGAAAGAATACATTGTTTAAAAGATAGCCCCAATAAGCGTTTACATTGTAAAATAAATTCAATTTCCTCGTCTGAAAATTGATGATTCTCAAATTCTAATGTTGTTGTGGATGGCTTAGATTGCTCAATTTTAATGTGCATTTTCTATAATTTACCCTGAATTTGGAACACAAACATTCCAAAATTTTAATTATGTATAGATTTTATAATTTGGAATGCTAAATAAACAAAGCTCTTTTGTGATGTAAATAATCATTGAAAAGAGCATCGTTCTTTTACAGGAATTCTATAATCGTATTAATTTACATTAAACCGGTGTTTACAGCTTTTACATTGATAATCAAAGAAAATATTTTGATCGACAATCACACCAGCTTTTTTACCAAAGCGATTACCAAGGAAACCACCTGTAATTCCGACACTAATTGCACCGACAAATGTTCCGACAGTTCCGCCAACGATGACACCTAAAGGGCCAGCAACCGTTCCAATTGCCGCACCGATTGAAGCGCCAGAAGCTGCGCCACCAACTGTTCCTGCAGCAGCACCTGCAGAAGTCAGTAACACACTGCCTGCTTTGCCTAAAAGTTGTTCGTGATCACGTCGTTCTAGGTCTGTAGAGCCACACTTTGGGCAACTTACACTTTGTTCATCAGTCATTGATTTGTACTCACTCAATAAAGTCCATTTTTCTTTATTAAGCCATGATTAATCTATATTTTTATTCAAAGTATCTGATTTTATAGCGGTTTAAGAATATTTTATTATTTAAAACTCTTGAAACAACCATGTCAGATACATGACATATTTTTGATTGTAAACGAAAGACCAGATAAGTCTTTATATTTTATGTGAATACAATCGAAACATGAATCAAGTCATTTTCTTTCAAACATGAATTTTATGGGCGGACTCGCATTAAACTTTCTTGGGTCACACTACTGACCAATTTACCATTTTGCCAAAATTGACCATAGTTAATACCACGTGATTGACTTGATCGAGTGGCATGCATGTCATAGAGCAACCAGTCATCTACACGAAATTCACTATGAAAATAAATCGCATGATCTAGGCTTGCACTGCGAACACCACCATTGGCATAGCTGATCCCATGTGGGCGTAGCGAAGTGGTGAGCAGATTGTAGTCTGAGTAATATGCCAAAATGGCTTGATGGAACATGGGAATATCAAACTCATTTGTCAATTTGTCAAAGGTTTGCACATATTCCGCATATTCTGCTTCAGCCTTTTCTGGGCGAAATGGATTGACGGGATTCACAGGATGCATTCTTAAATCGAACTGGCGCATGACAACTTCACGCATGAATTCAGGAATATCATTTTGATTGAGTATTTTAAGCTCTTGTTCTGATTTAAAGCTTTCTGGCACAGGATATTCTGGTGCAGCAGTTTGATACTCCAAGCCTTGTTCAGGTTTGGCAAAGGAAATCATCGCTGAAAATATTACAGTACCATCTTGTAGTGCGTAAACTTGGCGAGTGGCAAAGCTTTTACCATCACGTAAATTTTCTACTTTATAAAGTACAGGTAGGTCAGTTCGACCACTGCGAATAAAATAAGCATGTAAGGAGTGTGCAGGACGATCTGTGGTTTTGGAGGCAGCAATTAGAGACTGCCCAAGAATTTGCCCACCAAATAAATGTGTTCCAAACAGGTCAGTGCATTGTGCCTGAAAAAGATATTCATCCATTTTCTGCACATTGAGTAAGTTGATGAGATTCTGAGTAATTGATTCCATTCTATTTTATTGACCTAAATTTTATTTCTAAAAACAATATAGTTGAAAATGTAGGTTAAATGAATGGTCAAAATGATGCTTATATTTTCAAAAAGTATAAAAAAGAGCGCATAGCGCGCTCGATTTTAGATACAGGCTTTATTCGAAATTATTCTTTCACAAAAGTCACAGTACCATTTGCCAATGACTCAACACGAGCCAATGATTCAACACGGTAACCTTTATCAAGTAAAAGTTGACGACCTGGTTGGAAAGATTTTTCAATCACAATACCAATACCGACAACATCAGCTTCAGCTTGATGAATCAAATCTGCAAGACCTAATGCTGCTTGACCATTTGCCAAGAAGTCATCGATCACTAAAGCTTTGTCGCCTTTGACAATGTGCTTTTTAGAAATCGCAATGGTACTTTCAATTTGTTTGGTAAAAGAGAATACTTTTGAACGGTATAAATCATCTTTAAGCGTTAAAGATTGATATTTACGAGCAAAAATAACGGGTACACCAAGTTCCAAACCAGCCATCACAGCAGGTGCAATACCTGAAGCTTCAATTGTGATGATTTTGGTAATACCTGCGTCTTTAAAAAGACGAGCAAATTCTTGACCAATGAGCTGCATCATCGCAGGGTCAATTTGATGGTTTAGAAAAGAATCGACTTTCAGAACTTGATCAGATAGAACGATACCTTCAGCTAAGATTTTCTGTTCTAGTGCGTACACAGGGAGAATCCTCTAAGGGCAAGGTGCTTTTTAAAGCAAAGGCGTATTTTAAAAAGCACCCAAAAAAATGCAAGCTGAATTTAACTAAATGGTGAAAAATCTCTTATTTTTTGTAACCTGTTAAGGTTAAGTTATAAGAAGTATTGCCATCGACGTGTGACATTTTCACTGGTGCATAGTCTAATTGCGGTGCTAACCAAAAGATTGAGCTTTTAGCTTTATTGTCATGGGTGAGTACAACTTTAATGGTGTTGTATGTTCCCGCAGGTGTTTTTACTGTTTCAGTGCCTTGTTTAACAAAGTGACGCGTATCTAAACCTTTGGCATCTGCAATCAAATAGCTTGATTTTAAACCACCCGCTTTTAAGTCTTCACGAACTTGCAGTTCAGCATTTAACTCATCCAATGCACCTGCTTTCCAAGCAAAAGAACGTGGTGTGTCTTTTTTCTTGGTGTTAATGGTTTTGCTGTTTGGATTAAAGTTAATGGTCATGGTATCGCTATGTACCAAAATTTTACTGGTACGGCTGAAACTATTTGAAGTGATTTGACCATTACTAAAGTTAAAGTTACTGGTTTCACTGGCAGATGCCATACCAATCGCTTTGGCAGTAAAGACATATTTCCAATTATTACCGCTTTGGCTCAGAGTACGTGTAGCTGAACCTAAGTTTTTACCATTATAAGCAAACTGATAACTTGCTTGGAATGGACTCATGGCAAGCGCATTGCTTGAAAATCCCACTAAAAGCATTGCAGTTGAAAGACCTGTTGCCATGCTCAATGTTTTGAATAATGTTTTTGCCATCATTAAATGTCCTATGCATTTAAAAGTCTGAGTCTATTATGGAGGCTAATTCGGTATAAAATATCAAATTTTTAATTAAAACTGTGAACTTATGTATAAGTTTTGAGTATTTAGCCTTGAAATTTAATTACCGATATTACGTACTTCAAAAGTAAAGTATCGTTTTAAACTGTTTTGAAGCTTACTCAGCGGAGTCTTACATCAAAAGTTTTGATTTAGGGATTAGCCTTCCGCTGGACTTACTTTTCTTTCGGGAAAATGAGAAGCGAAGCTTCGCAAGAAAACCAACTTGCGGAGCGTTGCTCCTCACCGCAAGACTCGTCAACTACCATCTTTTGATTGATATATCGCAGAAACGTTAACTTACAGATGTAGTCCTGCCTCAAACACGTTGCGGATGACGTTGTCGCGTATCTATTTTTTATCGAGATGCAATTTGTGATTTTGATGTTACTGCGTAACATCAGTTAATCATCATTCTTTTGTTTGATCGGTGTGACTTCGCTATCGATATAGTCGTCATCATCTTCCCAATCATCAAAACGATCTTCACGGAATTTACTAAAGAGCGCAGTGAGATTGACATTGCCAATCACCACCAATTCAGCTTCTCGTAACTCAGCATGATTAACATGAACTTTATTCAATGCATCGATGATAGAACGGTTTTTGCCTAACCAGCGATTCAGGTCTAAATGAAGTAATTCATCTTTGACTGTGACGACTTCAAATTTCTCTAAGATCATACCGAGAGGGTCTTTTTTTAATATTTTCTGATAGAAAAATAGCGCCGATTTAACCCCAATTTTATAGAGCCAACTTGGATATTGGGCTTCAATCACTTGGGTATTACTGATTTGTTCAAATACGATCAGTTGCATATCTTTATTGAGTTCCATTTGAATCAATTTTAGATCTACAGAAAGTACCAGATGCATACCTTTTACATTCAGTGTTGCATAGAGTCTGAGCCAATCATTATGCAGGTCAGCGTGTAAGTCTTCTAAAATTTTTACGTTGTCTGTGACATAGCGCTGAAAGGTTGCATTTAAAAATACTTGAGAAACTGGAAACTCGCGTTCTTCTTCTATAAAACCTTCGGCTTTTTGGTATACTTGTCGAATACGTTTAGCAATGTTAGAAAGCAGCGTCGGCATAAGTATTGTCCCAAATCATCAACATTTTAAGGTGATAAACTTGTCGATCATTAAAAAAATTAAGTCTAAGGATTGCAGTTTAACAAAAAACATTGCACCATTTTTAGTGTTTTAAAATTACGTCGTTATTTACACTCATTCAGTCGCAAAGTTGCTGAATAATGTCAGATTAAGCTTATTTTAATGCGTTTTAAATTTGGCGGTTGGGGAATTTTGTCGGATAAATGTCATGATAAAAAAATTATATGCAGATACCAAGCATTTAGACTATTGGTGGCAAGATCCGTTATTTATCGGTGCTGTCTCAGTTGCAGTCATTACGCATCTGCTTTTTTTATCGATCCAATTTGGCATGCCTCAACAAAATGATGCTGCGACCAAAGAAATCGCGATCTCAATTCGACCAAGTGAAGACAAAGTCAAAGATGCGGACTTTCTCGCTCAAGCTGATCAGCAGGGTTCAGGGACATTCCGTAAAGAACATCGTATGTCGAGCGATATGCCTGCTCAAGCAGAAGATCAAAGTGCTGGGGATCAGCAGTTACAAGCTTTGGAACAAATGCAACAAAAGCGTGAATTAAACTTTGAAGAAAAAGTATTGATGACGGTTTTAAGTTGGCAGAAACAAGCCGAGCAAAATGATCGTAAAAAAGCTATGGAAGAGTTGCAAAGCCAAATGCAAGCTAAGGCTGCAATGGTGGCAAGCTTAGAGGCGCAATATTTACAGAAACAGCAAAACTTTAGTAAGCAACAAAAAATTAAAACTCTTGACGGTATACAAGCCAAACAAGATGCTTCAGCTGGTTATTTAGATAAGTTTCGTGAAAAAGTCGAAATGTATGGCAACCGTTATTATCCTGATCTTGCGAAGCAACAACGCCTTTCTGGTGAGGTTCGTTTGATGGTGATTTTAAACAATGAAGGTGGAATACGAGCAATCCGTCTGGTAGAAAGCTCAGGGCATTCAATCTTGGATGAAGCAGCCAAGAACTCAGTCCGTAAGGGTGCGCCGTTTGGACGCTTTGATGCGAAAATGAAGGATATTTCAGAACTTCGTATTATTCGAACTTGGCGCTTTGATCCTGCGGAAGCTGAGTTTGAAGTACGTTGATTGATGAATAATGATTCATTCATCAATCTAATTGAGTCAATTATTAAGGATAACGTCTTAAAACTTCACCAATCTCAACACTAAAACTTTCATACCATTTTTCTTTACCGATGCCTTGTGCTGCTTGGTGTTCTGCATCTTTATGCCAAGCCTGAATATCTTCAAGTGAGTCCCAATAAGACAGTGCGATTTCAAAACCATTTTCAGCGATAGATTCAAACTGTTTACAATGAAACTGGCTTAAGGCTTTATCACGTAAACGTTGCGCTGTTTGAAAATATTCAGGATCTAGCTGTTTTACTTTGGCTTTAAAAATCACAACATATTTCACAATGATTCCTTATTGCTGATTCAGATAATGGTTTGACTACAACAAATTATTATCATGTGCTTGAATTGGTGGCGGGGTTGGTTTTCCAAGCGTTCCTAGCAATTCAATTTCAATCATACGTACCATCGAATCAAGCGGTAAGTCATTACTTTGTGTGCCAAAAGGTTCTTCAATTTCTGAACTTAGTGCATCTAAACCTAGAAATGTATAAGCCAAAATTCCGACTAAAAGTGGTGTCGCTAAACCCAATAAAGAACCTAAGCTAAATGGCAACATAAAGCAGAAGAAATACACTGTACGGTTGAGTAATACTGAATACGCAAAAGGCAGTGGCGTTGTTGCAATACGATCACAACCCGTTTGAACAAGGCTGAGTTCATTGACATGCTCATTTAACTGCGTATAAATAATATCGGAAATTTCACCTTCTTTCAGTGCTTGCATCAGTTCCCATTGAATCAAACTGAGCGTGTATTGTGGTGCATTATTCTGTTGGTACAGCTGTGTTAAAGCCTGTTGGCTCATGCCACTGGTTTGTACAAGTGCATCAGGGTTCATGGTTTGATGTCTTAAGCGATCACGTAACACATTGGCATAGACAATCACATGTTGAATGATTCGCTCACGACGACCTTGCGGAAAGATACGACAGTCACGGTCAAAGTGTCGTGCATTAGCGATGAGCATGCCCCAGAGCTTACGAGCCTCCCACCAACGGTCATAACAGGCGGTATTTTTAAAACCTAAAAAGATTGACAGCACTACACCGATCAGGGTGAAGCCGACAAGTGGAAGTTCTGGAAAACGGTAAATGTCAGTATATTCAATGCCACCGACAATCGCCGAAATCAGCATCACAAAGCCGAGAGGAGGCAAAACCTTGGGTAAAATCGTTCCACGCCAAGAAAATAACAGTTTTAGGGTGTCGTTTTGTTCACGAACAATCATTGCATTTGTATCTATATTTTTTAAGTGATCTTCACTGCTTCATGGGCACTTGTCAACAGTATTCGCTGGGAAAGTCTTCGATTTGATAAGCGCATGTTCAGCAAACGAATAACTTTGCTCAGAAGCAATAATAATATGATCCAATAATTCTATTTCAAGCAGTTGACATGCAGTCAAAATTTGTTGAGTTAAATCGTAATCTTCACGTGAAGGTTTGGCAAAACCTTTAGGGTGATTATGCGCAATCACGATAAACGTGGCATGCTTTTGAATGGCATAACGCAATAATTGGTTAATGGAAATATTGCAATAATTGATGGAACCAAAAAATAATTTCTTGAAACTGATTTTGCGCAATTGGCTGTCTAAGCAAAGTACAGCAAAAACTTCTTGTGCTTCACCGAGCAATTCATAACGTAAATAATCACGAATTAAATCAGAACGACTGAGATCTAAACCTTGATCTAACTGATTTTTTAGATAACGTCGACCGAGTTCTTTCACTGCCATGAGTTGTGAATATTTGGTATCTCCAATGCCATGAAATTGTCTTAAATCTTCTAAAGATGAATCAAAGACCGCATTTAAATTGCCAAAGTGTTGGATCAATAAACGTGACAACTCCACAGCAGAGTGTTGCTTAGAGCCTGAGCGTAGAAAAATAGCCAGTAGTTCTGCGTCGGATAAACTGTGTGCACCTTGTAAAAGTAAGCGTTCCCTTGGGCGTTCTTGTTCTGGCCATTGTTTAATGGACTGATGAGGCAAGGATGTTGTGGAATTATTCATTATTGTTCACATTTTAAAATTATTTTACTTTTCATATTTCTCCTCTGAACTGCTTGGGAGATGCTCTATTTAATGCTATTGTGAGCGCCACTGCAACAGAAAGGTGACTTGATCGTGAGTTTCGATCTCAGTGTATTTTCTAATAAAAACATTATTCTCGCTGTTACTGGTGGTATCGCTGCCTATAAAAGTGCCATTCTAGTACGCCGTTTAAAGGATTATGGCTTTAACGTACGCGTGGTCATGACCAAAGGCGCTCAAGCATTTATTACACCATTAACCTTTCAAGCCTTATCTGGCAATCCTGTGCATACTGAATTATTAGACCCAGAAGCGGAAGCGGGCATGGGGCATATAGAGTTAGCACGTTGGGCGGATTTGATTCTGGTTGCGCCTGCAAGTTGTGACACGATTGCCAAGTTCGCAGCAGGTTTGGCGGATGATTTACTCAGCACCGTATACTTAGCCACCAAAGCACCTGTCTGGGTTGCACCAGCAATGAATCAACAAATGTGGGCGGCAAAACCGACTCAGCGCAATTTAAATACTTTGGTTGAAGATGGTGTGCATGTGATTTTGCCTGAATCAGGCTCACAAGCATGTGGTGATGTTGGTTTGGGACGTATGCCTGAACCTGAAGATTTGGCAGAACAAGTCAAAGATTATTTCCATCAAGCGCAACGTGCGATTGCTGAAAAGTTTGGTTTATTGGCAGGCAAGCGAGTGGTGATTACCGCTGGACCTACACGAGAAGCAATTGACCCTGTACGTTATATTTCTAACCACAGTACTGGGAAAATGGGCTTTGCGATTGCCGCAGCATGTTATAGCGCAGGGGCAAAAGTGACTTTATTGGCAGGTCCAGTGAGCCTAGATACCCCAAATGGTGTTAAACGAATTAATGTTTCTTCTGCTATTAAAATGTTAGATGAAAGTTTGCATCAACTCGAAGAAGGTTGTGATGTATTTATCGCAACAGCAGCGGTGGCTGATTATCGTGTGGCAGAAGTGGCTGAACATAAAATCAAGAAAGCAGGCGATGAGCTGAATGTTTCTTTGATTAAAAACCCTGATATTGTCGCAACCATTGCCAAGCAAGAAAAGCGCCCATTTATGGTGGGGTTTGCAGCAGAAACACGTAATGTAGAAGAATACGCAGCTGGGAAATTAGTTGCGAAAAAACTCGATATGATTGCGTGTAATGATGTGTCCCGTACAGACATTGGATTTGCTTCTGATGAAAATGCCATGATTGTGTTCTTTGCAGAGCAATATCAAATGGAAAAACGTGATCTTGAAAAAGCCTCTAAGCAAGAAATCGCACAGCAATTGGTGGAAGCGATTCATGATGCTTTGCACAATGAAATAGAGCCTGTTTAGTACTGAATTTTAGACATAAAAATGCAACGAATCCGTTGCATTTTTTATTGGTGTTTTTGAACTTTTAAATTATGTTTAATCTTAAAAATGGATAATTATTCAAATAGCCAAAGTTTTAAGGAAGATCAAAATGATCAAAAAAACGTTAGCCACGATGATGCTTGTTTCAACTGTTGCAATCAGTTCAATGAGTTTTGCTGCAAGTTTAGAAGACAATATGAAAACGCTTGGAAAAAGTTATAAAGCGTTTAACCAAACCAATAATGCTGCAGAAGCCAATAAAGCACTCGATAATATGCGTGCTGCTGCAACGGATGCAAAAAAAGTGAAGTTGAAAGGTCGGGGTGATGCCAAAGCACCAACTTCAACACAGTTATATGATCAATTGATTGCTCAAATTGACAAAACACAGGCTGTGGTAAAAGCAGGGCATTTAGATCATGCCAAAATGGAAGGCAAGAAAATTGCTGAGATTCGTGATCAAGGGCATAAGATTTATCATTAATTGATATCAATTCTTGCCAGTGATATTTTAAAAACCGCTAGTTGGATTACTAGCGGTTTTATTTTTAAGGCTAAAACATAAAAATATTCAAACTGCACATGATTCGGATTTTTTCTTTTCGATGTTACTGCTAAGTTAAAACAAGAAGATGAGGGAAATATGATGCAAGCACAGATTCAGTTTGAACGTATTACTAAAGCCATTGAATATATTCAAAACAATTTTAAAGATCAGCCGAATTTAGATGAGGTTGCCGAGCATTTGCATTTAAGTCCCGCGCATTTTCAACGCTTATTCACGGAATGGGCGGGAACTAGCCCGAAGAAATTTTTGCAATATATCAGTTTGACGCATGCTAAAAATATTCTAAAACAAGATCGTAGTGTATTTGATGCGACTTTTGAAACTGGGCTATCCAGTACCAGTCGCTTACATGAATTATTTGTACAAATTGAAGGCATGACGCCTACTGAATATAAAAATGGTGGGGAAAATCTTAAAATTAATTATCAGTGTACAGATACTCGATTTGGCAGAGTTTTAATTGCTTCAACCTCAAAAGGCATTTGTAAAATGTCTTTTATTGAAGCTGATATAGAGGCATTAAATGAATTAGTTGAACAATTTCCAAAAGCTCAATTTATTTGGCAATCAGATGAGTTACAAGAAAATGCGCTCTCCATATTTTCATTGGAGAATGTAGATTTACCACAAATTAAATTACATCTTAAAGGCACGGATTTTCAGCTTAAAGTTTGGGAATGCTTACTGAAAATTCCAATGGGGCAGTTGTCATCTTATGGGGAAATTGCCAAACATATAGATGCCCCAAAAGCCTCTCGCACAGTGGGTACAGCCATTGGTGCAAATCCTGTGGCTTTTTTAATTCCTTGCCATCGTGTGATTCAAGCAACGGGTGTGCTAGGTGAATATCATTGGGGAAAAGTTCGAAAAACAGCAATGATCGGTTGGGAAGCAGGGCACTGTCATGAGCCAGTCTAAAGGAATTTCAGAGCAGATCGGCTTTGATTTAGAAAACTCTGAAACGTATTTTAATGAAAACTTACTTCCCAAAGATGGAACAGTGAATTATTTTGGCAAAATATTAGATCATGAAACTGCAAACCATTATTTCAATCAGTTATTGAAAACTATAGAGTGGCAACATGATCGAGCCGTGATTTTTGGAAAAACGGTAATAACCAAGCGGAAAGTGGCTTGGTATGGAGAACAGGATTTTTCTTATCGTTATTCTGGAACGGAAAAGCGAGCTTTGCCTTGGACAAAGGAATTATTAGAGCTAAAACAATTGGTTGAAACCCAAACTAGCGAAACATTTAATTCATGTTTATTGAACCTTTATCACTCAGGTGAAGAGGGGATGGCATGGCACAGTGATGGTGAAACAGATTTAAAAAAGAATGGGGCTATCGCTTCGTTGAGTTTTGGCGCAGAACGAAGATTTTTATTTAAGCATAAGAATACGCAAGAAAAAGTTGAAGTCTTATTGGAACATGGCAGTTTATTGGTCATGAAAGATTGTACCCAAAGCTTTTGGTTACATCGTTTACCACCGATGAAGAAAGTGAAGATGGTACGAATTAATCTGACGTTTAGAACAATTATTTCAAAGCAAAAAAAGACCGCATAAAGCGGTCTTTTGAATCAAAACTTAATCCAATAGAATTAAGCTTGACCTTCAGCAGCAGCGGCTTGAGCACGTTCCATATTTGCTTCGAACTCGGCATCAAAATTGATTGGAGTAAGAAGTAATTGTGGGAAGCTGCCTTTAGTCACAAGATCATTCACCGCTTCACGTAAGAATGGGAACAAAATGTTCGGGCAGTAAGCGCCTAAGATATAAGGAAGACGGTCTTCTTCGATACCATCAATCAAGAAAATACCAGATTGAGTTACATCGACGATAAATGCAGTATCACCCGCATTATTCGCTTGAACCACAACTTTTAAAGATACTTCAAAGTGTGTTTCATCAATTTTTTCAGCAGCAGAAGACAAATTGATGTTGAGTTCAGGTTGCCATTCTTTGGTAAAAACTTGAGCCCCAGGCACTTCAAAAGAAATATCTTTTGTATAAATACGTTCTAAAGCTAATTGTGGTTGAGCTTGTTGTTCTTCACTCATTCTTTATTCCTTAAATTCTCAGAAGTGATTTGTAAAACAATTCATTATGCAAGTAATTCATCGAGCTTGCCTGCTTTTTCTAAAGCATAAAGCTGGTCAAAACCACCGATAAATTCATTATTAATAAAAATTTGTGGCACGGTACGGTGCTTGGTTTTTTGCATGAGCTCAAGCTTAACTTCTGGTGCTTCCTGATCAAGATTGATTTCAGAAAAAGTTACACCTTTACGCTCAAGTAAAGACTTTGCACGTACACAGTAAGGGCAGAAAGTTGTTGAATAAACTTTTACTTCAGCAGTCATGTTGAGCTCCTATAGCTTATTTTTTAGCTTTAACCAATGGTAAGCCTTGGGCTTTCCAGTTACTAATACCACCATCTAAACGATAGCTGTCTGCATGACCGACTTGTTGTAAGGCACTTCCTGCAACTTGACCCAAGTTACAGATGAACACCAACGGACGATCCGCAGCTTTTAACTCTTCAATATGGGTTGCAATTTGACTATATGGAATATTACGGCTACCACTGACATGTCCTTCACGGAAGTCTTTAGCATCACGCAAATCAATCAACATCGCATTTTTAGCTTTTACTAAAATACCGAGTGATTGTGGTGAAATTTTACGACCACTACGTTGCCCTTCAAAAATAAAGAACAAAATAATCAGTGCCCCTAAAATACCAAATAAGAAGGGGTGATTCCCCATAAACTCAAACCAACGTTCCACAAGTCACCTAATTACAATCAAAAATTGCGTCGAGTATAGCGTATATATATGGTGATCAAAATCACCGCTTCAAGGTCAGCAACAAAGAAATTTAATTTTTTTGTTGTGCCTCAGTTATTTCTTCAATTAATCGTAAATAACTTTCATGTCGTCTGCCCAATATTTCACCTTCTTGCACGGCTTTTTTTATTGCACATTGCTTTTCATGGGTATGGGTGCAGTTGCGATATTGGCAATGTCCAATTAAGTTTGAAATTTCTGGGAATCCTGCATCGATTTTTTCTAAATCTAAATGCCACAGACCAAACTCTCGGATTCCTGGTGAATCAATCAATGCACCATTTTCACCAAAACGAATTAAACGCGTTGAAGTCGTGGTGTGTTGTCCCAGTGCAGAGTTTTCAGAAATAATATTGGTCTTTTGTGCTGCGTCAGGAACAATGATATTAATCAGGGTACTTTTACCAACACCAGACTGTCCAACAAATGCAACGGTTTCATTGTCTAGTCGCTTTTCAAGCTCACTGATATCGCCCTCAGATTGAGTGATTAACACTTCATAGCCTAAGTCTTGATATTCTTTGAGCATATCTAGAATTGGATCATTTTCTTTGAGCAAGTCTGATTTGTTTAAGACCAATAAAACTGGAATATCTGCATCTGCGCATGCCACTAAATAGCGGTCGATCAATGTCGGTGCAGGTTCTGGAAGTGGTGCAAATACAATGACAATTAAACTGATATTGGCAGCCACAGGCTTAACTTTATGATAACGATCTGGGCGTGTCAGCAATGAATTTCTTGGCTGAATCGCAGTGATAATGCCTAAACCCGTATTGGGATCAGCTTGCCATTTGACGCGATCACCTGTGACCAAAAGTTCTAAATTGGTACGGGTATGACAACGCCAAACGCTATTGAGCTCGATGGGTTTCCAAAACGGTTCAGGTTCGCCGTCATTGACAATCGGCTTTTGCGGATGTGGGCTAGGCGTAGAAAGGGCTTGTACTTCGAGTTGTCGTCCATAATGTTGAACAACTAGACCTTCAAGGTCATTGGAGGTATCGAGGTCTTCTTGACGTGTTTGATGTTGTTTCTGAATGCGACGTTGCTGCTGTTCAGTTAAACGACGTTTACGAATTAAAGCCATTCATATCCTAAAAACCTTGAAAATTAGAACGCAAAAATACCATGATGGGCGAATGAATTACAGCGAAGTTGCAAGAAATTTGCTACTATTCTTGTTTTATTAGCCCAATAAGATTGCACGATATGAGCAGCACTCCAGATACCCGCTTGATTTGGATCGACCTTGAGATGACAGGGTTGGATACCGATAATGATAAGATCATTGAAATCGCAACAATTGTGACCGATGATAATCTCAACATCTTGGCGGAAGGGCCTGTGCTGGCTGTGCATCAATCAGATATTATTCTGAACGCAATGGATGAGTGGAATACCAAACAACATGGTCAGTCGGGTTTGATTGAACGTGTTCGCCGTAGTAAATTGACAGCTCAAGATGCGGAACAACAGACTTTAGAATTCTTAAAGAAATGGGTAAATGCGAAGTCTTCACCAATGTGTGGGAACTCGATCTGCCAAGACCGTCGTTTCATGCATCGCTTAATGCCAGAGCTTGAACAATTCTTCCATTATCGTAATTTAGATGTGTCTTCTGTTAAAGAGTTGGCGAAACGCTGGAGACCTGAAATTATGGGTGGTTTGAAAAAGAACGCATCACATTTGGCAATGGATGACATTCGTGATTCGATTGCAGAATTGAAATATTATCGTCAATATTTTTTCATTGCGAATCAAGACTAAATCTACCGTAATGATGGTTTAAATCGTAAAGTTAAATCAGAGGCATTTATTGCCTCTTTTTTATTCACTTTGTATTCTGGAATTTTCAGTTATACTGAGTGCGTATCATTTACGACAACTCGTTACAAAAAATAGCAAGCAGTACATTTGTTTGCATATAAAACATTTTAATATCCTTTTATATATTTGAATTATTACAAAGAGATCGCTTATGCAAAGTAATAACCCGATTTTAAGCCGTGCGGAAACCTATGCGGATTATGAACAACCAATGACGATTCAAGGTGCAATTCAAAAGTCAGTTTTATTGACTGTGATTGCAGCAGTACTTGGTTTAGGTATTTTCTTTTATTGTATGTTCACCTTAAATGCAGGAATTGCTGTTGCATCTGCTATTGTCGGTGCAGTGGGTGGTCTAATTCTAGGTTTGATTACCACGTTTAAACCGAATACAGCTCGTGTTTTAGCGATTCCTTATGCATTTTTTGAGGGTGCATTTTTAGGTGGTGTTTCTGTTATTTTTCAGATGAAATTTCCAGGCGTACCTTTACAAGCTTTATTGGCAACATTTGTGACGACACTGGTTTTGTTTGCTTTATATAAGTTCCAAATCATTCGTGCAACTGAAAAATTTAAATCGATCGTGATCTCTGCTTCAATTGCGATTGCTTTGGTATTTGTTGTGCAGATCATCATGCGTTTAGCATTTGGAAGCAGCATTCCAGGTCTATTTGAAAGCTCTTGGTTAGGCATTGGTTTTGCTGCTTTTGTTGCTGTGATTGCTTCATTAAACTTGATCTTAGACTTTGATTTAATCGAATCAGCAGCAGCACAACGCGCACCTAAATCATACGAATGGTTATGTGGTATCGCATTACTCGCAACATTGGTCTGGATGTATTATTCATTCCTACGTTTATTCAGTTTAATTTCTGGTGATGACTAATTTTTATATTGTTATTGACCAAAATAAAACGCGCTTGATATAGCGCGTTTTTTTATGTTTTTGGTAATCTTTTAAAAAAAGATGCATTATGCAATTTTGTTCTGTGTCAACTCTTGGCATTATGCTTACAAAATTGATCAAGTGAGAATTTCATGGCACAAGGACTATTGGCAGGTAAGCGTTTTTTAATTGCAGGTATTGCGAGTAAATTATCAATTGCATTTGGTATCGCTCAAGCACTTCACCGTGAGGGTGCAGAGCTTGCATTTACATATCCAAATGACAAACTTAAAAAACGTGTAGATGAGTTTGCTGAACAATTCGGCTCAACTTTAGTTTTTCCTTGTGATGTTGCTGTCGATGCAGACATTGACAATGCTTTTGCTGAACTTGCAAAGCATTGGGATGGTTTAGATGGTGTGGTTCACTCGATCGGCTTTGCACCTGCAAATACCCTTGACGGTGACTTTACCGATGTAACTGATCGTGAAGGCTTTAAAGTTGCACATGATATTAGTGCTTATAGCTTTGTTGCGATGGCACGTGCTGCAAAACCTTTGTTATTGGCTCGCCAAGGTTGCTTATTGACCCTAACTTATCAAGGTTCTGAGTCTGTAATGCCAAACTACAACGTGATGGGTATGGCAAAAGCATCTTTGGAAGCGGGTGTGCGTTATTTGGCGTCTAGCCTTGGTGCCGACGGTATTCGTGTTAATGCAATCTCAGCAGGTCCAATCCGTACTTTGGCAGCTTCAGGCATTAAATCTTTCCGTAAAATGTTAGATGCCAATGAAAAAATTGCACCATTAAAACGTAATGTGACGATTGAAGATGTGGGTAATGCTGCGTTATTCCTCTGCTCACCTTGGGCGAATGGGATTACAGGTGAAATTCTTTATGTAGATGCAGGCTTTAATACTGTAGGTATGAGCGCATCAATGATGGATGCCGAGTAATTTTTTACTCAATTTAAAAATAAAGCATTGAATTTATTTTAAAATCAGCACCTTGGTGCTGATTTTTTATTTATTAGTTAAATTGTATCATTTGTAGTTTTTTGTCGTTAAATTTGATTAAATAATAGTAATTTTTAAGATTAAATTAATTATAAGAATATCATTATGTTCGCCAATATATTTAAGGCATTAGAACAACTTGGACTTACCGCCCAAAAACGTGCCATCCATATCCAATTTACAAATACAGACTTAGACCAACACGTCTACTTACAACGCATCGACGGACAACATGCGTTGAATCAAGGCGTGTCTGCTGAACTCATTTGTCTCTCAACATCAGCCACCATTCCACTTAAACAATTCATCGGTACACAAGTTGCGATCGATCAAGTCACCGATCAAGGACAACTATTCCGTACCACAGGCATTATCACTGAAGCAGCCCAAGGACAAAGCGATGGCTCACTAACGATTTACAAACTCAAATTACAAGATGCAACGTCACTGTGGCATAAACGCCGAAACAGTCGTGTATTCATGAACAAATCGGCAGTTGAAGTCATCGAAACCATCTTTAAAGAATGGCAAGACAAAAGCCCTTTATTCGCATCAAGCCTAAGCCTTGATAAAAGTGGATTGCAAAAAGACTACGACATCCGCCCATTCATCATGCAAAGTAACGAAAGCGATTATGACTTTCTCACTCGCTTAATGCGTAGCGAAGGCATCAACTGGCTGATTGACGAAGCACAACTCCAAGTTCCAAATTCAGCAACACAAATTCAAGCACAAAAACTTCGCCTAATCGATGATAATAGTCAATACAAAGCGCTAGACCGTAGAAACATTCGCTACCATCGTAGCAGTGCCACAGAAAAACAAGACAGCATTACCAGCTTTATTGGACAACGCAGCCTACAACCCACAGCCGTTCACATACAGCGCTGGCAAGCTGATGTCCTCGAACAAGAAGAAGGTGCAGGCAGTGTTCAAAGTAAGCACCAACACAGCAACAACCAAGACAATGCCAGTCTTGGCTTAGAACAAGCATGGCATATCAGCCCTGCATGGATGCAAGACCTCAAAGGCGAAGACCAAGCCACAGCATCCAAAAACAGCCAAATTGAAAAGCTTAACCAAAACTTAAGTCACTACTACAATAGCCAGTCCAAACAATTCATCGCTAACTCAACCGTACGAGATGCACAAGTCGGCTACTGGTTCAAATTTACCGAACACCCAGAGATTGATCAACACAATGGCTCAGACCAAGAATTCCTGATCACCGAAAAAAACTACTACAACCAAAACAACTTACCGAAAGATCTCACTGATCAGATCAGTAAACTGCTTGAACAAAGCAATTGGATGAACCAAACTAATAACAATACAAACAACACAACAGAAGAACGCCAAGCCAATAGCTTAACGGTACAACGACGTAACATTACGACAGTTCCAGAATACAATCCACTCCACCATCGACCAAGCACCCATCCACAACGTGCCAAAGTGGTTGGGCCGAGTGGTGAAGAAATCCATGTCGATGAATGGGGACGTATCAAAGTCCGCTTCCTCTTCACTCGAACAGAAGATCATGGACATGATGGTGGTGCAGGTTCTAACGACAACGATACCGACTCAGCATGGGTCGATGTCCTTACCCCATGGGCAGGAGAAGGCTATGGGGTAAGATTCCTCCCGAGAATCGGTGAAATCGTTGTAATCGACTTCTTTGATGGCAACATCGACCGACCATTTGTCGTAGGACGCATTCACGAAGCCCAACGAAGTCCGACCCAATTCGACAAAAAGGGACAGTTACCTGACACCAAAAAACTGGCAGGGATTCGCTCTAAAGAATACCAAGGCGAGGGCTTTGGACAACTCCGTTTTGATGACACCACAGGACAAATCAGCTCACAACTGCAAAATAGCCATGGC
>NZ_SGSX01000024.1:0-41511 GCF_004209355.1 Acinetobacter sp. WCHAc060025
AAATACAATTAAGTAATTGTATTATATGTTCATTAAAACAATATATTTTAATTAATCAATCATTATGATTAGTAATATTAAGATATAAAATCTATCAATAATGATTTATTGAAAATTCAAAAATGAATCTTATCTAAATTATTTTCAACGATATTTAACCAAGCTTTGGTGGCTGGACTCATTGCAACTGAATTATTCCAAGCCATGCTTAACGTCCAATGTAAATCTGGCTTTACCAATACTGTTGAGGCAAATTTGGATTGATCAAGTTGTTCACAATAAATCTGTGGCAATATCGCTACCCCCATATTTAACTCAACCATTTTAACAATAAAATCCCATTGACCACTCTTGCACACAACTTTAGGTTCAAATCCAATTGCATTGGCAGCTTGCGTAATCATTCGATTTAGAGCAAATGTATCCGAATACAATAAGAAACTTTCCTCTTTTAATTCCTCCAATCTGACGATGGTTGTTGCACTCCAGTGTGATCGAATTTTAGACAATAGACACATGGGTGAATCTATGATTGGAATGGCTGAAAAATTTGGACGTAAATTTCCCAATAAAATCCCGACATCAATACTTTGATCTGCGATCGCTTCCTCAATTCCATTTGCACCAACTTCTAAAAATTTTAGTTGAATATCGGGATAGTTTTGATGAAATAACGCAATCAAAGGACTGAGTAATACAGAGCCTAATGGCGGTAAGCCAATAATTAATTGACCTTTTTTTAAATTTTTAACTTGATCTAAGCTCTCTAAAAGTTGTTTTTGTTCGGTTAGCATTTTTAAAGCATGTTGATAAATGAGTTCTCCCTCATAAGTCAGTGCGACTTCCCTTTTTCGTCCGGCTTCACCTTTTTTAAATAACGCCGTGCTTAAATCTTCTTCTAAGTTTTTGATTGTTTTACTGATCGTGGGTTGTGTCATGAACAAGTGTTCCGCAGCCAAAGTGAAGCTTCTACAATTCACAATTTCCACAAAGACTTTTAGTGCTTTAATATCCATAAACATTCCAAAAAAGCATAATTTAAGATTTATTATTCATAATTTAGCATGAGAATTATCATTAAAATATCCCATCTCCTGAAAAAATCAGTCATTCATGTCTACATCCGTACACAGATTCCAATTGAAATCTATTTTTATCAACTGTCTACAAGTTATATTTTTAATCCTAATTTGGTGGATCGGTTCAATCATTCAAACCCGTTTTAATTTACCTGTTTCAGCAGCTGTGATTGGATTATTTATGGTATTGATTGGGCTAATGACAGGTCTATTAAAACTTGGTTGGATTAAATCTGGATCTGACTTTATTCTTGGTGAATTGGTTTTATTCTTCATTCCTTGTTTTATTGGTTTGATGAAATATAAAACTTTATTTATGACTGAAGGTTGGCAACTAATTGTCGTTGTTGTACTTGGCACAGTTTGTGTGATGGTGTTTACAGCATATAGCGTGCATTTGGGTTTTAAAATTGAGCATAAATTACAACAGCATCAGTCAAATAAAACGATGCATGTCATGCATGGAGATAAATAATGTCTATTATTTCAATCCTTTGTTTTATGGGTACATTGATTGCGTATGTTTTAGTTAAACAACTGTACCGTAAATATCCTTATCTTGTTTTATCTCCAGCTATTTTTGTACCGACAATTTTAATTATTATTTTACTGTGCACACATGTATCTTATGATACTTATATGCTTGATAGTCAATGGATTATCTGGATGTTAGGTCCTGCAACTGTGGCTTTTGCGATTCCGATTTATGAATATCGTGCCATTATTAAAGAACATCTAATTTCAATCAGCATGGGGGTTGTGATTGGTATGCTTGCAGGTATGATCAGTGCTTTTTATTTGGCGAAATTATTTCATTTCGACCAAACTACGACTTATAGTTTAATGGCTCGTTCCATTTCCACACCATTTGCAATGGAACTCAGTACACATATTGGCGGTTCTGTCGAATTGGTGATTTTATTCACTATGATTACAGGTGTGACTGGGATGCTAATCGGAGATTTGGTTTTAGGTGGTTTAAAACTTAAGTCACGTTTTGCGCAAGGTGCTTCTTTGGGCAATGCAGCGCATGGTTTTGGAACCAGTAAAGCATATATGCGTGATAAAGAAGAAGGTGTAATTGCAAGTTTAACAATGGTTTTGGCAGGTATTTTTATGGTTTTAGTTGGACCATTGATTGTCCATTTGATTGTGAAAATTTTAGGTTAATCATTCATTTTCTGTTAAATAAAAACTTTCTCAGCGCATGAGAAGGTTTTTTATATTTTGAATACTTTTATCTAGCAGCTGTTTGAATGGTTTTGGGTAGGAAATTCACCAACAATAAACCGATTAGTGCAGATAAACCTGCAATGATGAAAATATGTTCCCAATGTTGTCCTGCTAAAATACTACCTGAAGCTACACCAAGTCCCCACATGGTGCTATACAGTGCTTGCCCTCTGCCCTGTTGTTTTGCATTGAAGTTTTGTAGGATGATGCGCATGGCAATAATATGAAATAAGCCAAAACTAAATGCATGAAATGTTTGGGAAATGAATTGTATGGCAAAGCTTTCATGAAAATAGCCCGCCAATAGAAAGCGAATACAGGTCATTACCAGACAAAGTGCCACTAAATTACGCCAAGAAAAACGACTTAAAAAGAAATTGGCATAGTTAAACATGATAATTTCTGCAATCACACCAACTGACCATAAAAAGCCAATTTCAGTTGTGCTAAAACCACCTAATTTTAAATAGTTACTATAAAAGCTATAAAATGGTGCTTGTGCAAAAAGCATAATAAATTCAATTGCAAAGAATGCTGCAACCACTGGTTTTTTTAATATGGGCAATAAAGGCTCTAATATTTTTTGCGAACTTGGTGCTGTGCTAGGTTCTTTGATGGTAAATGACCAAATAAATGCAGTAAATGCGATACATAGCAACATGATCGGTAAATAGTGAATATCGACGACATCCAATAATGCGCCAATACTAAATACCCCGACAATGAATCCGATCGAACCCCATTTTCGTATTTTTCCATAAGATTCAGTATGTTTGTCGCCCAACCAAAATAATGTGACGCCTTCAAATTGTGCAAGGATGGCATTTTGGAAGAAACTAAAAATCAGCATGAGTAATGCAATGGATTGCATATTGTTGGGAATAATAAAGATCAGGAACCAAATTGTCGCTTCCATCCATGTGGCGATCCGAACCTGTAGCATTCGTTTGCCTGTTTTATCTGCGATAAAGCCCCAGATAAATGGTGCAAAAATCCGTGTCAGGATGGCTATAGATGAAAGTAATCCAATTTCTTTGTAGTTAAAGCCTTGATCTTGTAGGTATAAGCTCCAATACGGCAAAAACGTCCCAACGATTGAATAGTACCAGAAGTAGAATCCACCAAGTTTAGTTTGGATTGTAATAGGTCGCATAGAGTTGCATTAGCTTGTATTTTCAACATGTTAACATATTCAAAGGTTGTATGTATTTGTACTGAATTTTCTACATACAACCATTTTTTCGTAAAACTATTCTAAATTTTAGGAATAAATTTCTCATGTGCTTCTTTTAAATACTTTTGAGAATTTTCTTGCGTTACTTCATATTGAAGATGTCTATTTATAAATTGAAGCTTTGCTCTTGCATTAGCAATAACTTCTGCCCAACTTTTAACTAAAACAGTGATATTTAATTCACCATCTTGAAATACCACACTCTTTGGCATATTTCTTTGATTTGCTTTTCGAGTAGCATAAGCATCTAATTCATTTGAAATTGCCAAGAATGTCCATTTAGCTTTTACATTAAGAAATCTTTCATCTTCAGCTACGGCTATTGCATATTTTTCAATTTGGCTTAAAACATCAGAATCAATTTTTTTTGACGGTCGCTTTAATTCAACAACCAAATAATCAAATTCGCCGTCACGGGGTTGATCAACTTTATTTAACATAAGATCAATACGCCCAGTTCGACCATCTGGTAACATTACAGGATCTGTAACATTAACTTCATCTGCCCGATTCCCTAATTTAGAAATGTGCTTCTCTAATACCTTTTCAAGTCTTTCTTCTGAGAGAGATAGAGCAAATTGCTCATCAAAAATCCAAGCCTCTTTTTCTAAGATTTTATGTAATTGATCACGCTCAGTAAAAATCTTTTTTCTTTCTCCGAAAAGTAGATCATCTAATCCATCTAAAAAATTTAATCTATTAGCTACTATAGATGCAGATGAAATAATCGAAGAAAGTTCAGTATTTTCCAATAGTTCAGCCAGTTTATCTTGATCATCTTTCTTTAAATCTAATACTTCAGTAATAATTTTTTGAACAGATTCTGGGTTTTCAGAAATAGCTTGAGCGATTAGTTTAAACATAAATTTCTTAGAAGTTTTTTCAGTTTTTTCAAAATTAGGTAAGAATGTTTGTACATTAGCAGCAAGAATATCAAACACTTCTTGTTCTGCTTTTTCTACAGAGGTAAAAGTAGTTTTGTCTTGATAGGGATAAATATTCTCGTCTTTCCACTCTTGAACAATACCAGTATATTTTTCTGCCATCCTCCTTCTGAAATGCTCTTGAATTGTAGATACGGCTAAATCAATAATTTTACCTACTGTAGGTTCAAGTTCTCTTAATGCGAGAGCTCCAGCATTTTCTAATTCCTGAAAATATTCACTTTTCAAATATGCAGTAAAGTTAAAACCTTTCGCCTTTATTCTATGTTTTGGTTCATATTCTTCTAATGAAATTCCCTTTGCAGAACATAAGTTGATGACGCGCTCTGTTTCTATATTCCATTCAATAATTGTTAATTTAACTGGGTGATCTGTAATACTATTGCAATCTTCAGTTAAATCATAATCTTTTGTAAAAGATTGAACACTTTTGGGATCAATTTTAATACCGTTAAAATTTAGCTTTAGATATGGAAACTCTGTGAGAAAAACTGCAAAACTCTTTGTTAGGTCGCTTCTTGTTTTTTCTTTTAATAGTTCATCAGCTTTCTTGTACAGGTTAGAAATAATAACTTTAGTGCCTTTTTGAGCTGCGCTATTAGTTTCTAATTCACTCGTTTTAAATTCTTCAATTTTGTTATGGTTACCTATAATCGAATAAGTACTATAAGAATTCTGATCTACAAATGTAGTATGCCACTCAACATCAGCACCTAAACAAAAAGCTTTAAATCTCCCTTTTCCGTTTTGTCCATGTAATGGGTGATGATAAGTTTCCTTTTTAATTTTTTTCCACGAATCACCAATTTCTCCAAAGTATGCTTTAGCATCTTTAAATGGTATTCCATCCCCATAATCTTCAACGACAATCGTTTCCAATCCACCTAAAATTTTAGAATTAAGAGTAACTGACACTGTTTTAGATGAAGCATCAAAACCATTCCAAATCAGTTCACTTAAAGCTTTCGTTGCGGATGCTTCTGTTAAAGTCTTAATATGTCCAGCTGTAGCAACTATTTTTAAAGGCTTAAAATTTTTAATTTTATTATTCATAACCCATTACCTAAATATCAGCACTAACACAAACAAAACGATGGCTCATATTGCACTATTATTAATTCAGACGTCAATTATTAAAGTTAATAATAACAAATATATAAAGACCATAATGAAACTTTAAAACAGCCGTTTATGAAACTAGCTTAATTTTCTATAAAACCCTCAATCAACCCATTCACTTCCGCTGGCTTCTCCGCATGTAACCAATGCCCTACACCCTCAACGGTTTCAATTTTAGCATTGCTAAACTGTGTATTAACCGCTTCAAAATGCTCAGGCTTGGAAAGATAAGGCGAATTTCCACCTTTAATAAATAAAGTCGGTACAGCATTTACAGTTTGAACATTCCAACTCAAAATATCAGCATAATGGTGATAAAGTGCCTTCACATTAAACAACCACTGCCCTTGATTCCACGATTTCAACAAGAACTGAATCACCATTTCTTCATTTAAAAACTGACGCATGATTTCAGTCGCTTCTTTACGAGATTCAACTTGTGCTTCTTCAACAGCAAATAAAGCCTTAAAGATTTGATCATGGTGATTTTCTTGATAAGCAAAAGGCGTCATATCTAAAACGATTAATTTTTCTAAGCGATTTGAAGCTGTGTGTTGCATTAAATCAGCCAATTTCATGGCGATTTTTCCACCCATCGAGTGACCAATCACAATGAAATTTTGAATATTTAAATGATCAATGGTTTCTAAAACATCATTCGCCATTAAATTATAATTCATCTCATCAGAATGACCTGAATGCCCATGATTACGCACATCTATCTGTAAAATATCGAATTTACCTTGAAAAGCACGTGCAATAATGCCCAAATTACTCAAACTACCAAACAAGCCATGAATCAAAACCAAAGTCTGGGTTTCAACTGAAGATTCAATACGATCAAATTGATAATTGAGGAGCATGAACAAATCATCCATTGGGAAATTTAAACTTTATTCAATGATGACAAGAAGTTGCTAGATGAACAATGCTTTTATGTGTATAAAATGATGAATTATTTTTTGTATAAGATGAAACTATAACCTAAAGTTGATCAATTAAACAAAATTGGCGAAGAAGTACCTAAAATCTCCCCTCTTGCGAAGCTATGCTTCTCATCTTTAATAAAGAGGGGAACTAATCCAAACTAAAAATATTTTAGTAATGAAAAATCCCCTCCTTTGGAAAAGGTGAGGAACATTTTCCGCAAGGGGGAGGATTTAAATTATTTCAACTGACCCACAGTCAACTCTTGATTGAGAAGTTTTTTAATCTTTTCATCCATTTGCTGTTTAGTTGCTTTTTTATCTGCAAACTCTTTGGCTTGATTCATAAACTGAATGTAATGCGCTTTTTTATCATCATCTTTTTGACGCGTGAATTTTAGACCTAAAACTTCATTTTGTTGGAACGCTTTATCCCAAGCTGCGCGAACTTCTGCCCAGTATGCTTTATTCTTTTCCCAATAGTCATAGGCAGGTTTAAAGTCAGTTTTAGTGACACGCTCGTATTGGTTTAAGCCGAGTTCACGTGCTAAAGGCTTTTGAGTCTTCGTATCAAACTTAATGTTATTTTGCTCATGTACCCAACCATCAGCTGTAATCGCTTGGCGGTTGATGCCTGAAATAATGTCATAATCATCACGTGTAGTCAGTTCACGACGCGGTAAAGGACGATAAGTTTCAGCAGAAGTCCAAGCCTCGATACCATGATCACTTGTCCAATTGCCTAAAGCAGCATAACGTGGAGAATCATCCACTTGCCATACGGTTTGTAGCCATTTACCTTTACTTTGCTCTTTAGTCAGTTGAACTTTTTTCCACTGATAATTCCCCACATAGCTCCACATGCTCGTAGGTTCATATTCCCAGTCTTGACGCCAATGTTTAACGACATGCTCACCCGCTAAAAGCAAATGTTGTAGAGATACTTTATTCGGCGTGTCTTCAATCACAAAAACAGTTTCAAAACCTTTAGAAATGTCTGGTGGCAAAATGTCATAGCCATTTTTTACCGAATAAATTTCCTCAAAATGGAATGTTACTTGGTACTCACCCACCATTTTAAAAATCGCTTGGTGCGCTTGAGCTTGACTTAAATTCTGAATGAAATCTTGCTGTTGTGTAGCAAGCTGAGTCGTAATTACTGTTTTTTCTTGAGCATGCACACTCGTCCCCCCGAGTACGATTAACGTCAGTAAAGCAGGTATAAAACGTAAATTCATAAAAACAAATCCATATTGTAATAAAACACGTATTTATTTCAGTTGCACTGTTCTTTTGTGGAGAACAAGTTGCTTTTTTGAAATAAAAATCGAGGGTATTGTAAATAATAAAGATAATGATTACTATTTATAAATGATAATTATTTTCATTGATGAAATTTTAACGTGAATATCTGCTCCCTCTACCCGCTACATTTCAAACGTAATCTTTTGCTTCTTAGCCTCTTTGCAAATGGATGCATCATCCATCAATCAGCTTTTGCTGAGATGGCAACAGAAGAATCAGTAAAATTAAATACCATCGTCGTCACAGCCACACGTTCAGAAAAGAAATTGGTCGATAGCCCAATTCGCACAGAGATTGTGGATGAACAAGAACTGATTCGTACCAATGCCATTACCCTAAAGGATGCTTTAGAAAATATTCCAGGAATTTTATTACGTGAAATTCATGGAAAATCAGGTTATGAAATTTCTCTGCAAGGCTTAACCAGTGATCAAGTTTTGGTACTGATTGATGGGCTTCCTTTGGCAGCAAGTACCAGTTCTACTGTTGATTTAGATCAATATTTAGTGTCAGGTATAGATCACATTGAAGTGGTCAAAGGCGCAGCTTCAGCACAATACGGTTCTTCTGCAATGGGTGGTGTAATCAACATCATCACCAAAAAAGTCAGTGATGGTTTTTCAGCTTCTGGGCAAGTGGATATTGGTTCTTATGGCAAGCAAAACGCCAATGGAAAATCCGTATCCATTAATAATCATCATGAAAAAGTCCAACTCGAAGCAAAACAAGGCAGTTTTCAAGGACGCTTGATTGCAGACCAACTTAAAAGTGACGGTTTTGCAGTAAATCCTGACAATTATCCCTTACAGGGCGATATTCAAAAACGCCAACAATATGCTTTATATGGTGCGTGGCAACCTTCAGATCAGTTCTCGATATGGGCAGATTTCAATGATTATCAAGAAAAAGATCATCAACGGAGTTTAGTGTTTATTTCCCCATCCAATCGTGAACAAGCCAAAGTTGAAGATATTGAACGTCAACGTTTCAGTGCTGGTGGTCAATATAAAACTGCCAATCAAATTGCTTTCGATGTCAAAGCAGTACATGAAACCTATGACACCACATCGACGCAAACCACCGATGGCTATTTATCCGCTTTACGAAACTCAAATCAAGAAAATAACCATTTTAGTTCACAAGTTTCATTACCGACATGGCTTAAACAAAACTGGCAATTGGGCTATGACTGGCACGAAGAACAATTAGAACAAAGCAATAATGGCAAATTTGAAATGCAAGGTGGCAAAGTTTCACGCGATCGCCATGAATTTTATCTCCAAAATGATGCTGCATTGACGGACAAAATAGATGCAGTCTTCGGTTGGCGTTTCCAAGATGACCAAGACTTTGGTGATCATAATGCTTTTAAATTCAGTACCAAATATCGTTTTTATCAAGAGAATGATCTATTTGCAGATTTAAGATTGAGTTATGGTCAGGGCTATCGTGTACCAAACTTAAAAGAACGCTTTTATTCATTTGATCATAGTCATTTAGGTTATATCGTCATTGGTAATCCAAATTTAAAACCTGAATCTTCAGATAGTTATCAATTGGGTTTAAGTCTAGTTAAAAATGAGCTTTGGAACGCTGATTTCAATCTATTTTGGAATGATGTCAAAGATCTAATCCAGACTGATTATGACAATGCCGTGGTGTCGAATGGCATCACGCAATATTCATATAGCAATGTCGCAAAAGCTGAAACTAAAGGTTTTGAAACATCTGCGCAATGGAATATCACGCCCTACTTTTCTGTGAATGGTTCTTATACCTATACAGAAGCAAGCGATAAAACTACAGGTTTAGATTTGACACGCCGTCCTAAGCACATTGCACGTTTAGGCAGTAATTATTCCGTCAATGATCAATTGGATGTGACCCTGCGTGCGCGTTATCAAAGCCAAGAATATGGTGACAGCGCCAACCAACATTCATCACCAAATTGGTTCACCTTAGATAGTCAACTGGACTACAAAATTTCCCCTTATGTCAGTGCCTTTGTCGGTATGGACAATATTTTTAATGAACAACGTGATTTCTCTGCTTTATTCGATTATCGCCCGATTTCAGGACGATATAGCTATATGGGCTTACGTTTTAATTGGAATAAAAAAGCTTCATAACCCTTTATTTACGATCAATTTAGCGATCAATCTAAATCATCAATTCAGTCATCGACTTAATCAACAAAAGGATTATTCACACTCATGTTAAATACGAATTTAACTCGACTTTTTGCCGTTTCAACGTTGGGACTTTTGCTGACTGCTTGCGGTGGAGGCGGTGGCGATAGTAGCACTGGCGGTTCAACGACGACTCCACCTGTAACCAATACAGATTTATTCACCATCAAAAACAAGGAATGGGTTATTCAGCCTGCTTCAAATAGTTCATATTGCTATGATATTGATACCCAAGCTCAAATTACTTGTGAAGGTACAGATTGGGATCTTAAATTTGCAATGGGTACACGTACACCGATGCTATTTACCAACAGTGGTGTGAGTGGTTCAGGACTAGGCGGTGCTTTATATTCACCGTTTGATGGACAATGGGATACCCTTTCAAAAGAATTAGACGCAACACAAAAAGGAAGTTTACCAAGTGCGGCTTGGTTGGTAGATAGCTATAGTAATGCTTTCATGGATACCACAAATGGTGGTTTCAATAGTTTCTTTGAATATGATTTATTTGGTGATCATCGTATGTCACCAAACTTTAAGACTTATTTACTCACTACGGATAAGAGTAAAACCGATACGATTGGCACAGCGGACAAACCCGTTTTTGCCATGCAAATTGTTGATTATTATAAAGGGACAGCTTCTGGGAATATCACTTTACGCTATTTAAATACACTGGATAATAATGTTAAAACCTTAGCTGTTGATGCAACTCAAGGTTGGACTTATGTCAATTTAATCACTGGACAAGTCAGCAACAATAGCACTGGTACATGGCAAATTGCTTTTAATCGCTACAATGTACAATTGAATAGCGATATTGGTGCTGCTGTCGCATCGCAACCTGCTGGTTTTTATGATGTAAATGGCAAAGTGATCTTAGAAAAATTTAAAGATACCAATACAGTAACAGCAACATTAACTGATTTACAAAATGCAGTTTCAGCAAAAGGGTTTAAATGGGGTTCAAATACTGTAACTTCGGTATTAAATCCGAGTTTCCAAGGTACTTATCCAAGTAAATTGAGTTATGGATGGTATTACTATTATCCAACACTGGCATCAGCTCAAGCAGATGGATTACAAGCTCAACATGTATTAGGTGCGAATCCAAATGGAGCAAGTATGATTCGTAGTAATAAAGGCAATAGCTATGCACGCATGCATTTAAAATCCATTGCCTATGCAGATCCAACCAATAATGCTAGTGCAACCACATGGACCTTTGAATTTGATATTCAACCTACAAAATAAGTGCATTGAAATAAGTTAAATTTACCTGTTAAAACGGAGTTCCCGCTCCGTTTTATCGTTTCTCCCTTATAGTTTTAAGCGCTAAGTTCACGACTCAAAGGCTTTATATAAGCTAAAGTTGAATGAATTATTCAAATTATTCTTCAATCTGCTGTTGAGTGAACCTTTAAAATACATATATGATCAAGGCTCAATAACTTCGTTTGATTTAGGACTTTGAACCATGTTTCAACATGTAGATCCTTATGCAGGTGATCCAATCCTGTCCCTGATGGAAGCTTATGGTAAGGATGAACGAACCAATAAAGTAAATTTAAGTATTGGTCTTTATTATAATGAGGATACGATCGTTCCTCAGTTAAACTCAGTCCGTGCTGCTTTAAAAAATATCGAACCTACAAATGATAAAGTAAAACTTTATTTACCTATGGATGGTTCAAAGTCTTATAACGAAGCGACCCAAAAGTTAGTTTTAGGTGAAAATAGCCAAGCGCGTAAAGATGGTCGTGCAGTCACGATTCAAACTTTAGGTGGTTCTGGTGCGCTGAAAGTTGGTGCTGATTTTCTTAAAAAATATTTCCCTGAATCAGATGTTTGGGTAAGCCAACCGACTTGGGAAAACCACATTGCAATTTTTAATGGTGCAGGTGTGAACTCGCATTTTTACCGTTATTTCGATGCAGCGACCAATGGTGTTGATATTGAAGGCATGCTTGCGGATTTAAATACAATTCCAGCAAAAGGTATTGTGTTGCTACACCCCTGTTGTCACAACCCAACAGGTGCAGATTTAACGCCTGCTGAATGGGATCGTGTGATTGAGGTATTAAAAGCACGTGATTTGATTCCTTTCTTGGATATTGCTTATCAAGGTTTTGGTCAAGGTTTAGAAGAAGATGCGTATGCAATTCGTGCTTTAGACCAATCAGGCATGAACTTTATTGTCAGCAATTCATTCTCTAAAATCTTCTCGCTTTATGGTGAGCGTGTCGGTGGTTTGTCATTCATTTGTGATGATAAAGAAACTGCGCAAAAAGTTTTAGGTCAATTAAAAGCAACTGTGCGCCGTATCTACTCTAGCCCACCTACCACAGGTGCTTTAGTTGTTGATAATGTCTTGAATGATGCAGATTTGACTGAACAGTGGCATGCTGAATTAAAAGAAATGCGTGAGCGTATTATTCAGATGCGTGAGTTGTTTAAAGCTAAATTATCAGCTGCTTTACCTGAGCGTAATTTTGACTATTTAACAGCACAACAAGGCATGTTCAGTTATACTGGTTTAACTGCTGAACAAGTGGATATTTTGAAAGATAAATATGCAATTTACTTAGTGCGTAGTGGTCGTATGTGTGCTGCTGGCTTAAATCTTAAAAATATTGATTATGTGGCTGATTCTGTTGCAGAAGTGATTAAAGCGACATCTTAATCATTGATCAATAAATTTCAAAAGACCCAAGTTCACTTTGATATTGATAGTTAAGCAAAATTTTGGGGGAAATTCCTAAAATCTCCCCTAACCCCTCTTTGAAAAAGAGGGGAACTTCTTGTAACTAAATATTTTTTAGTAATGAAAAGCTCCCTCCTTTAAAAAAAAGGTGAGGAACATGTTCCGCAGGGGGAGGATTTAAAATAACATTAAAAGTCCGCTTGGTTTTTTTTATTCATAAAACCAAAAGTCATCTTGCGCAATTTTATTGACAAATTGAGTTGATTTTATACAATACTAAATATTCCCTCCTCATATAAAAGAGTAACGCCAATGAAGTAAGTCATTTTCCCATCAAATTATTTGTTCTTTTTTGATGTGTAAAATAGACCACACTTTATGCTTTGCTTACTCATGCTCTACAAAAATATCTTTAAACTTTTGTTATTTACGGCATTCATTTGACTATTTTGCACATCCTGTTTTTTATAAGGATGCGTGTATATGACTCAACAAGCGTGTATCGTTTCAAATCTAAGTTTAGCTTTCCCTACTCAAAGTATGTTTGAACAATTGAATTTTGTGCTGCATGCGGGGAAAACTTCAGCTTTGATCGGTCGTAATGGTTTAGGTAAATCATTACTTTTTAAAATTTTAAATTCTCCATCACAAGCTGAAATTCCCTATTCAGGACAAGTGTCGTGGAATATGCCACATGAATATTTAGCACAAATTCAAAGACTAAATGCAGAAAATATAGCTCAAGCCTTAGAGGTAGATGCTTTATATGATGCGTTTCAACGTATAGAAAATAATACTGCAAACTTTTCAGATTTTGATTTGGTTGAAAATCATTGGGATGCACCACAACAATGGCAACAGATATTGTCCAATGCCAATTTACCGACCGATTTAAAATTTCCGATTCAGCAGCTGAGTGAGGGACAAAAAACCAAACTGGCACTATGTCGTTTATTTTTAAAACAAGATCATTATCTGCTTTTAGATGAACCAAGTAACCATCTAGATACGGAATCAAGGCAATGGCTTATTCAATCTATTCATGCACATAAAGCAGGTGTCTGTGTGATTAGTCATGATCTGAGATTATTGAACGAAGTTGAGTATATTTATGCTTTGAGTGAGTTGGGGTTGCAGCAGATCACTGGAAACTATGAAGTATATGCTGTGCAACATCAGCAACAATTGAATGCTTTAAGTAAATCTGTTGAGCAAGAGAAACGTGATATTCAACACCTGAAACAGCAACAACATGAAAGTTTGATGAAAGCTCAAAAACGACAGCGTAACGGTCGTCAATTACGTGACTCAAATTCTCAAGCAAAAATCTTACTCGATTTTAATAAAGAACAAGCCAGTCAAAGTCTTGGGAAATTAAAAAATCAACAGATGAGACAGCATGAAGATAGCCAAGCTCAACTTTCGGAAAAGCAAAGTCGCTTAGAAAAAATCAAGCCACAAAAGTTTGATTTTCAATTTAAAACGACTAAACATGGTGAAATTTTAAGAATTAATGATTTGAAATTGCCCTACGCTTCGCAACAAAAGATAAAACTTTCGCTTCAAGCGGGTGAAAAAATTCATCTTAAAGGTGCGAATGGGATTGGTAAATCGACTTTGCTCAAACACATTGTTCAGCATGTAAATAATTTTGAAGTTTCACCAGAAATTTACATCTCCGGAAATGTGCTGTATTTGGATCAGAATTTTAGCTTATTGAATGATGAGCTTTCTGTTCTGGAAAATTTAGCGCATTTTAATTCGACTTTACTAGAAGTTGAATGGCGAAATTTACTTGGACAATTACGAATTCGTCGTGAAAAATCATTGCTCAAATTGGCACAACTGAGTGGCGGTGAAAAACTGAAAGTTGCGTTATTAGCAATCAGTCATAGTCAGGAAAATATTGATTTATTGCTGTTGGATGAACCTGAAAATCATTTAGATTTGGAGTCCAAACAACTGTTGGCTCAAGCCATTCAACAATTTCAAGGTGCAATAATTCTAGTTTCACATGATGATTATTTTGTTAAGCAATGTGGAATCAGCAGTGAATATAAAATGCTGTAAAAGCATATAAAAAGATGATTGAATACTTGATTCAATCATCTTTCATTCTCGTGCTATACGTGACGTTCTAAATTCACTACTTTTAAATTAACCACATGAAGCATTGGTAATTTTTTTCGTTGCAGGATCTACAGTAACCGTAACACGTTCAATACGATAGTCCATCGTCATTGGTTGATTTGGCGCTAACTTACGAACAATAGTCGCTTTGGTCAATTGTTTAATTTTAGCTTCTGATAAATCATTTTGGCCAACAAGTTTCGCAGCCTCTGCTGCAACACATTCTGTCAGTTTACTTGGTGTTGAGTTTGTTGGCTCACTTGATGGTACAGATGAACAAGCAGAAACAGCAAAAGCCATACAACCTAAAAGTGCAATATTTTTAATCATAATTTGTATCCCCAAAAATTGTATCAACTACACCATAACAAAAATATTCTGAATCGTAAAATTTATATATAAAATTCATATTCTTGCGATTAAAACCAGTGCAGAAAAACTAAACACTGGCTTTATATCGTTTTAAAAATTAGAAGTGAATCACAGTACGAATAGATTTTCCTTCATGCATTAAATCAAATGCTTCATTGATTTTATCGAGGCTCATGGTATGAGTGACAAATGGCGCAAGTTGAATATCACCTTTCATGGCGTCTTCAACCATACCTGGAAGTTGTGTACGTCCTTTCACGCCACCAAATGCTGTCCCCATCCATTTACGACCAGTAACCAATTGGAATGGGCGAGTTGAAATTTCTTGTCCTGCACCAGCAACACCAATAATCACAGATTGTCCCCAACCACGGTGCGCACATTCAAGTGCTGAACGCATGACATTGGTATTTCCAATACATTCAAATGAATGGTCTACGCCCCAACCTGTCATTTCTACAATGACTTGTTGGATCGGTTGATCATAATCTTTTGGATTTAAGAAATCAGTCGCACCAAATTCTTTGGCAAGTTCGAATTTATCTGGGTTCGTGTCGATGACAATGATGCGTCCTGCCTTTGCTTGGCGAGCGCCTTGAACAACAGCCAAACCAATTCCGCCTAAACCAAATACTGCGACAGAATCACCTTCCTGAACTTTAGCAGTATTGTGAACAGCACCAATACCTGTAGTTACACCACAACCCAATAAACAAACGTGTTCAGGGTTTGCTTCAGGATTAATTTTTGCCAAAGACACTTCTGCAACGACGGTATATTCACTAAATGTTGAACAGCCCATGTAGTGGTAAATCGGTTCACCATTGTATGAAAAACGTGTTGTGCCATCTGGCATTACACCTTTGCCTTGTGTTGCACGTACAGATGTACATAAGTTAGTTTTACCAGATTTACAGAATAAACATTCACCACATTCAGCAGTATATAAAGGAATCACGTGATCGCCAGGTTGAACTGAAGTGACACCCTCACCCACTTCAACCACAATTCCTGCACCTTCGTGTCCAAGTACTGCGGGAAATACACCCTCTGGATCATCACCAGATAAAGTAAAAGCATCCGTATGACATACACCTGTGTGGGTGATTTTTACAAGGACTTCACCTTTTTGAGGTGGAGCGACATCAAGTTCTACAATTTCTAAAGGTTTCCCTGGACCAAATGCAACAGCAGCACGTGATTTCATAGCTCAATATCCTAATGAGTTTGCTTTTTAACAGTTGGACTACATTAACCTTTTTTGCTTTACAGATTCAACCATTAACGAGATGATATGATTTAGTATATTTTAAAGTACTCATTTCAAAAAAATGAATTATTTGAAGCCTACACTCGTAATAATGCTATGCACATTTATCATTTCTGGATGTAGCCTACCTATGAATCAATCAACAGAAGTACAACAAATTGCAGAACATCCAGAACAATGGATCAATGAACCACAAGTAAAAAATATGCTTACTCAAGGGCTAACTGCATATCTTGCTATGAATGATGCCTATCAGAGTATTGCATCTCGTATTCACTTAATTCGTAAAGCTAAACATAACCTCGATTTGCAATACTATATTTGGGCTGATGATTTTATTGGCAATTTAATGCTACATGAATTATTAAAAGCCGCTGATCGCGGTGTTAAAGTAAGATTGCTGATTGATGATCAAAATGGCACAAAAATTGATGATCAACTGGGTGCATTGCTCAGCCACCCCAATATTTCCATCAAACTCTATAATCCTTATAAATATCGAAAATTCCGTGTGATGGATTATTTGCTCCGTATGAATCAAGTTAATCATCGTATGCATAATAAATTGATTATTGCCGATGGTGCGATTGCTGTGACAGGTGGGCGTAATATCAGTAGCGAATATTTTGATGCCAGTGAATCTTTTCAATTTACCGATATGGATATTTTATTTTTTGGTCATGCCGTGCATCGTGCCAATGAGGTTTTTACAGATTTTTGGAACTTTGAACTAAGTTATCCAGTAGAACAATTTATTCCGAAAGGTACAACGCAAGACCTTCTGCGATTACGTGGTCATTTTGAACAATTAGAACAGAAAGACAAAGCGACCGATGCAAAAGTTGATCTTGAGCAGAAAGAACTTGCGAATGAACTGAATCAAAATAAAGTCAGTTGGGCAAAAGCAGAGTTTCTTGCAGATTCACCCAAGAAAAGTTTAGGGCATGCCCAAGGAAGTGAATTGATTTCTCATCAAATTCGAGAACATCTTGGCGATCCTAAAGAAGAAATGGACTTGATTGCTGCTTATTTTGTTCCGACAAAAAACGGGGTGAATTTTATCAATCAATTTCCTAAACAGAATGTAAATGTCAGGATATTAACCAATTCTTTTGTGGCAAATGATGTTGCTTTGGTACATGCTTTTTATCAAAAATATCGTGTGGATCTACTCAAAGGTGGTGCAAAGCTTTATGAGTTTAAGCCTTATATAGAGCGTAAGCGCCGTACTTGGTATGAAGTTGTTACGGGTAATGTGATTCCCAAGAAAGGGAAAAATAAATCGAGCTTACATGCGAAATTTATAGAAATAGATAATAAAGTTTTTATTGGTTCATTTAATCTCGACCCAAGATCTTTCAATATCAATACAGAGGTGGGTTTGGTTGTTGAATCCGACCCATTACAAGAGCAAATTTCACATTTATTAGATCGTACGTTGTTGACTGTTGCTTACGAACTTAAACTTGATCCCCAAGGACAGATCATTTGGCGAGATCATCGTTCAGATGGAAAAGTCGTTGAATATAAAGTTGATCCTGAAACAACAAGGTTCCAGAGATTCATGATGTATAGTGTGTCATATTTACCCATTGAATGGATGATGTAATATGAATGTCATCACATTAAACTTACTCATAAAAATGACTATACATAACATTCAAATAAACATAAGCCTTTAATTTCTTTAACTAAAGCTACATCATTGAATCCCGCATTCTTTAATGCCTGAAAATGTTCATGTTGAGACATATAAAGTTCGTTATTTTTCATCGCGTCTGGTGCAAAGATATGGTCACAAACAAAATAAACAGCTTGCGGTTTCAAAAGTGATTTAACTTCTTGATGAAATTGCGTTGCATAATGCTTATGTCTCAGTTCGTGTAAAGCTTGATGAATAATCACCACATCATATTGAGCTAACTGCGCTCTCCATTCAGCTGTTTTAAAATCACAAAGAATATATTCAGTTCTCTGTAACTCATTGGCTGATAACTTGCTTTTAGAAAGCGCATGCATAGCTTCTGAAAAGTCAGCTGCTGTGTATTGAATGTCACCACACTGAGCCAATAAATGTTTGGCTAAAAATCCAGGTCCTGAACCAATTTCAAGCAGATGGATTGCCCTGTTTTCATTATTCATTTTTTGACTGATTTTTTTAGAAAAATCGACATAATAATCAAAGAATTGATAACGCCATGGTCGTTTTTCATTGACTTCATTTGCCCACACTAAAGCATCTTGCGGATTCTTTAAATCAATCGGACTTGGCACTTCTTTTACATCCATAACTTGATCCTACATTTATTTTCTTCAAGATAAGTTGAATCTAACAATCATTATTCGCTTCCTATTTATACATATTTTGAATCAATAAGGTGAATCGTTTTACTCAACTTTGTAAATGTTTTATTATGCCGTCCTATTCTTTTGCTCCTCTTTTATTTGTTTAAGTTTCTCCCTACATGCAATTTTTTGATTTAAGTAAACAGTTCAATCTTGAAGATATTTTAACGCCTCGTAAAACATTAGATGATTTAAAAGGTCAACACTGGCATCTCAGTAAAGTTCGTGTGGAATATGATTGCTTAACAGATCAAGATATTTTGCAGGGTCAAGCTGTACTCAAATCTGATGAAAACATTCAAATCGAATTGGAATGGCTCATTTTAGATACAGGTCATGAATTACAAGTGTTGTTTAAAGGGATTGAAACGACAGCTTCTGAAGAAACTTTATTGATAATAAAAGGTGTTCAGCTGGTTGATGCAGATAACAATAAAATCAGTACTCAAGCACTCAGTTTATGGATTGATGGCACATTATTACCGCTGATTCCAAATATACGTAAAGAAATTAAATCACGATTAAACCTGTGGGATTATGTCGAATATGATGGATAAATGATTCAATATTAAAGTCATATCATTTAATTACTTTGAAACCACAGACTGAATTTGTGATGTTGAATGACTAAGTTTTAAACGCTCAGTTTCAATTGATGTATTGCCTGTTCGAGTACATCAAAAACTTTTTTATCAATACATTGTGCGACATTAAAACGCATAAATTCTCCTGCGTTTTCAGCTTGGCTAAATGAATTTCCTGGTGCCAAAATTACATCGCTTTTAAGACATAATTTGGATAACTCGGCTGCTTGAATTCCTATCGGCAATTTACACCATAAAAAAATTCCAGCAGTCGGAACATTTAATGGATGAATATCTAAAAGAGCGAGTTTTTGAATCGTATCATTCATTGCTTTATTAAGTTGTTTTTTGAGCCAGTCTAAATGCTTTGGATAACTTCCATCAATCAAGGCTTGATAAACAATCTCTGCATTCAAATGACTATTGCTAAAATTCGTTGCAATTCTCAAATCAATGAGTTGGTCAATCAGTTTTGACGCGGCAATGATATAACCACAGCGGACGGCTGCTGAAAGTGTTTTGGTAAAACTACCAATTTGAATGACATGCTTGAAACCCGCTAAAGCCGCATAACGTGGCGCTGGTGTGTATTCAAAATCTGAAAAAATTTCATCTTCGACAATTAGTATATTGGCTTGTTCAACCAATTTTGAAATTTGATAAACCGTTTGTAATGAAATCGAAGTGCCTGTTGGATTATGAATCCCTGAATTCGTTAAATAAATTTTAGGTTTAAGTGTTAAAGCTTGTTCAAACTTTTCAACATCTGGACCATTAGCAGTAAATGGAATTGGCACAGCTTTTAAATGATGCGCTTGGATTAACGCTCTAAAGTTAAAATAACAAGGATCATCAATCAGAATTACATCACCTGCTTGTAGTAAGTGCCTAAAAATAAGGTCTATCGATTGTGTCGCAGAATCCGTAATAAAAATTTGGTTCAATTGAGTTTTTAAATCAAGTGCCTCTTTTTTCCTAGCGATCAATTGACGTAATTCTAAATGCCCATGCGGTGTTGCATAGTCTGTTAAGAGTATATTTTCAGACTTCGCAACTTGTTTTAATGCTTTACGAATAGATTGCTCAGGCATCCAATTACTGGGTAACCAACCACATCCAGGTTTAAGTACATCTGACTTTGCATCTAAAGATTGTCTTGAAATCCATAAAGGATCTACTTCACGTTGATACTGCACTTCTGTTTCGACAATGGTAAAGGTCTCTGTTTTACCCAATACATAGTAGCCAGAGCCTAAACGAGATTCTAAAACACCTTCCGCAACTAAGCGTGCATAAGCTTCAACCACGGTCGAAACTGAGCAGTTTAAACGTATCGCAAATTGGCGTACTGAGGGTAAGCGTGAACCCACGATTAAACTTTTATTGGCAATTTGATCATGAATTATTTGCATGGTCTGATCTATTTTTGTTTTTGCCATGACATGCCTATCCAATAAAATTTGTCTAAAACCTAAATTGTACTGCTTTACAATACATAACAGTTATTTAAAACTGTATTGTAGTGTATCTATTCATTTATTTGCCAGTGCAGTTAAATCATTTTAACTCTACTGAGTAGTAAAAAATGAATAAGACAAATATTGGCTGGATCAATGGTTTTATTGGCGTAACCATTTTTGCAGGTTCACTGCCTGCGACACGTATCGCCGTGATGGGTTTTAGCCCAGAATTTCTAACCACTGCGCGTGCAGCAATCGCAGGTGTGATTGCATTAATCTGTTTATATGCTTTTAAACAAACCAAGCCGAATTGGCTTCAATTCAAATCATTGATTATTGTTGCTTTTGGTGTAGTCATCGGCTTTCCGCTATTTACAGCACTGGCTCTACAAACGGTGACTTCAGCACATGCAATTGTATTTGTGGGTTTATTACCACTATCTACAGCAATATTTGCAGTGTTGCGTGGCGGTGAAAAACCATCTTTACCCTTTTGGTTGTTTGCTTTGATTGGTAGCACGATTGTTGTCGCTTACATGTTTTATGAAAATCAGCATCTAAAATTGAGTTCAGGTGATTTATATATGTTTGTTGCAATTATCACTTGTGGTTTGGGTTATGCGGAAGGTGGAAAACTCTCAAGAGAACTCGGCGGTTGGCAAGTGATTTGTTGGGCTTTGGTTATCGCTTTACCCTTGATGCTCATTATGAGTGTTTATTATTTTCCTGAAAATTTTGACCATATTCATCTCGCTGAAATTGCTGGGCTTATTTACGTATCACTTTTTAGCATGCTCATTGGTTTTGTTTTTTGGTACAAAGGTTTAGCACTTGGTGGTATTGCGCAAGTCGGTCAAATCCAATTGGTTCAGCCCTTTATTGGTTTAATGTTATCCGCACTTTTATTGGGTGAAAAAATTAGTCTAGCGATGATTGTTGTATGTTTTGCAGTGGTTGTATGTGTCACTATTGCAAAAAAATATGCTTAATCTAAATTACCAATTTTAACTTACTTAAAGTAAGCCTATTTCTTTAAATAAGCTATTATAAGCTTCGGCTTTTTTATCTAAAGCCAGTGGATAAGCACGTGATGATGATGGCATACGAAATAAAGTCACCGCACGATCATCAAATACTGTTTGTACTGAATGCCCGATTTGTGGTTTTTCAGTTCCATCTGGCATTGAAAGTATTAAAGTATCTGTCGCTTTATCCCCCGTAGTCATGATGCTATGGCATTCAGGCATTTGATCTAAAAGTAATTTTAGATTTGTCGGTGTTTCAATCTGTAGAAATTTATCGGATGCATTTCCTTTTAAACGGATCACTTGATACGCCGTGTCAAAAATTGCAATGCCCTTTTGATTTAAAAAATCTCGAATCAATTGTTCTTTAAAATTTTTATTAGGCAGATCTAAAAAATAATCTTTATCATTAAAAAAGATTAAACCAAAAATTCGCCACATGTCATTCTGGTAATTTGGATAATAAAAATCCATTTTCCAACGTGTTTTAGGTGGCGGAAAACTTCCAAGCATCAACAGTTTGGCATTCTGAGGTAGGAATGGTTGTAATGGGTGGGTTTCGATAACTTGATCTGACATTATTGACTTGTCATAGACTTTTAAATAATTAGTTTAAAGCCTATCCGTCAAAACTGCACAATTATTTTAAATATAATTCTATTATTTTATTATGATAGATATTTAGCATTTTTTTTCGGCTCTAATCTTCTATTAAAATATATTTATGCACATATTTTGTACATTTAGACTTTTAATTACAATAAGTTGTCGTGACATCTTAGATCACTTAAAATAAAGTGATGTTTTTAATTTTACTAAAGATTAAGCTTTTATTTTTTAATAATTTTTCTAAACCGTCTACTATAATTCAGTTTAAAAAGTAGATATAAATCATCCAATTTTTTCATTTGAAAAATAAATGACAACGCATCTTCAAGTTGATCAAACTCTTTACGGATTGCGTGTATATATAAATCGGTCGCATCCTCATAAACATCTCGATATTCATCATAACTTACGATAATTTTTCTTTGATTTGTCCTCATATTGGTTGAGCGTATGATTAGTATTTCATTCGTATAGTGTTGAGCATCCTGCACATAATATTCTGATAGCACAACATTTTGTTGACTATTCCAAATATCAATAATCAGTTGTGTAATGATGCTAAGATGATTCATTTATGCCTTCTGCCTAACCTTGAAATCACACATCAAAATAGAAGCTTAATTTTTTTCACCAATTCACTCGCCCAAAGCTGATAAATCTCTTTACTTGGATGAAAACCATCCTCCGCCATTTCTAAATTCAATGCTTTAAAATGGGCTAAATCAAATTGAATCAACTGATAATTAGATTTACTTTTTACAAACTGCGCTAATTTTTGATTCATTTCACTCGAATATTGTCCAAACAGCCATCCAAGCGGATTGGGTAATGCTGGAAATAGATTCATTGGTGGTACACCCGTGACCAATACTAATTTGGGTGTAAATTTATTCTCAATTTCTTTATAGAAGTTTTGTTGTTGTTGAATCCATTTTTTCGGTGAGCTTAATTTGGTCACATCATTAACACCAACAGAAGTAATCACTACATCAAAATTATGACTTTCAAGTAACTGAGTTCTTTCTAAAACTTGTAACGTGGTATCGCCTGTTTTTGCTTCCAGTTGATAACTGATTTCAAAATCTTGTTTTAATTCATCTAAAACAGCACCCAATAATGCATCTGATTGTGTTTCTACACCGACACCCGCCGCAGCGGAATCACCTAAAATCAAAATAGATAATGGTTTTCCTTGACCAACTTTTCCATAACGAATACCTATTGCTTCTGGTAAACGAAGCGTATTCTTTTTTACATGATAGCCTTGAATCAATAATGCAGGGATTAAAGCAACAGTAGAAATTTTTAAAAACATTGAATACCATTCAAAAGAATATTTACCAGTATAAGCATATCGAAAAATGTTACTGACTAAAATCTATTAAAAAGGATGTTTATCCCAAATTTAAAAAATTCAAGGCGAAAGCAAATATAAATGTCCCAATAAATTCAAAAATTAATATTGAATTTTTCTTACCCTTTGAGATCAAATGTGCATTATAAGATCCGATTAAAATAACACCGATATACATCACTTTTTGGGTTTCGGAAAGTTGTAAAAGGCACAGTTGAATTTCACAGGATTTATCAAAGAAAAATAAATAACTCACTCGCGCAATGATGACCAAAACACTACTGACAATAAAACCTAAAATTGCGTACATATCATCAAGCCTTTTATTTTGATTATTCTTTTTATCGAGTGATAAAACACATTTTGTTTTATCACCCATCACATTTCTTTAGATCAATTAGCTCGTTACTTAGCCCAATTTATTGACAATTTTCAATGGCAATACTTTCATTGCAAGACCTAATGGCAACCAAGGCCATTGTGGAACATAAGCTTTAACAGGTTGTTTTTCAATAGCTTTAACCAATAAATGTGAACCTGTTTCAACATCAACTTCGAAAGGTAATTTTTTAGCACCTTCATTGATTTCAGTACGAATATAACCAGGATAAATTGTTGAAACTTTAATTTTAGTATCAATCAATTCTGCACGGATGCCTTCAGCCAATGCTGCAACACCTGCTTTACTTGCACCATACGCCGTTAAGTGTTTTGGCATACCACGAATGGCACTCATGGATGAAATCACCACGAGATGACCAAACTTTTGTTCACGGAATATTTCGACAGCCGCTTCGCATTGTGCCAAAGCAGAAATAAAATTGGTTTCTACAGTTGCACGGTTAATTTCAAATTTACCATTCCCAATACGACGTCCATCACCTACGCCTGCATTGACAATAATTCGATCAATCGAGCCAAAATCTTGTTTAAATTCACGAAAGACTTGAAATACTTGTTCGTAATTGGTCACGTCCAAAGTTTTTGCAATAACTATTACGCCGTATTTTGATTCAAGTTCTTGTTTTAATGTTTCAAGACGCTCTAAACGACGTGCGCAAATCGCCAAGTTATAGCCTTTTTGTGCAAATTCACGCGCCATTCCTGCACCAATCCCTGAACTTGCACCTGTAATTAAAATCGTTTTTGCCATGACAATACCTTTAATCCTTTGAATTTCTCGCTTGTTTTTCTCTCTTTAACTTAAATCCAAGTCAATAATTGTGGATCTTCAGCTTTGATAAAATGATGTTCATTTAAACTGAGCAATTGCGGTTCATTTCCCACCAAACGCAATGTCGTTAAACTGGTATTTGCGATCGCCCAATTTAAAGCAAAAGTTTTATTTGGACTCAGTTCTAAAAGCTTACCTGCAACCACAGAAATGACACCTCCAGAAGTAAATACAACGGCATAACGTGGCTTATTTTTTGCCAATTCATCACAGAGATTTTGTAACGCCGTTTCAACACGATTTTTAAAATCTGGCCAAGCTTCATCATATTCATGATGAAATTCTCCACCTGTCCAGCGTTCAATCGCCCCTTCAAAAATTTTAGCGAGATATGCACGTGGACTGCTTTCTTTAGCCACTTCCTGTTTAAGCAAGTGCGGTTCATTAAAACGTGGATCATACTGTGCAAAAACTTGCTGATGATTAAACTCATTCCATGCACTATCGGTCACGATTTTCGCTTCAGGAAAACATTCCGCTAAAGCAAAATTGGCCGTTTGCTGATGTCGTTGCATTGAACCAGCAATGACATAAGGTTCTTCTTTCAAAATCTTATCGAAATATTGACCGAGTATTTTGGCTTGCAATTCGCCATTGGGAGAAAGTTTGTCATAACTTTCTGCACCAAAAGATGCCTGCCCATGACGAACCAGATAGATCGTGGTCATTTTCCTAATATTTCCTTAAATTTTTCAATATATTTATATGCAACTTCATTGGCTTCAATTTTTTGCATACCAATCAATTTCAAAGCACGAATATGTAAGGCATGTATCACAATCCAAAAATCCTTAAATGCAGGATTATCGGTTTGTTTATGATAATAACGATAGTAAATTTGTTGTGCGATCACTGCCAAACGGAAAATTCCAAATACTTCGTAGAATGTCCAGTTCTCAGGTTTTAAGCCCATTTTTTCTAGATAATAATCAACCACTTCTTTACGCGTAAACATCCCTTTTAAGTTGGTCGGTTGACGACGTGTTGCCTTGAAAATTTGATTATCTGTATCTTCAACCCAATACGCCAAAGCAGAACCTAAATCCATCAATGGATCACCGATCGTTGCCATTTCCCAATCCAATACGCCAATCACTTGAGTTGGATTGTTTGGATCAAGAATCACATTATCAAAACGCCAGTCATTATGAATTACGCAACTGGTCGAATCAGCAGGAATATTTTCACTCAACCATTTACGAACATATTTAAAACTTGGCACATTGATAGTATGGGCTTTCTCGTAACGACTATCCCAGCCTTCAACTTGGCGACGGCAATAACCATCCCCTTTTCCGAGTTGTTCTAACTTAGTCCCTTGATACGGAACTTGATGTAATTCAATTAGTTTATCTAAAACATTGATACACAATTCACGGACTTGTTCTTCATTAAAATTCAATTCAGCAGGTAGCTTGGCACGAGGAATAATGCCTTCAATGCGCTTCATCACATAGAAATCGCAGCCAATAACAGATTCGTCTTGGCATAATGCAACCATTTCAGGAAGTACAGGATAATATGGTGCAAGCCAATTTTGTACATTAAATTCACGCGCCATGTCATGTGCGGATTTGGCTTTGGTGCCTTTCGGTGGGCGACGTAAAATTAAATCTGCATTGTCATACTTTAAGCGATAAGTCCAATTTGAAGCACCACCAGAATATTGAGTGACTTCGACATTCCCCGAAATTTCTGAACCATTTTCAATGAGCCAATTCCCTACTGCACGAATATCCAGTTCCTCACCTTCACGTACATTTCCACCAACATCAATCACCGACATGTTTTTTCCCTGAATTAATTCTCTGACATTTCAAACGTGCATGAGATATGTCTGAAATGTCATCTTTTTAAAGCCCTTAGTTGCAAAATATATACTTTTAAAAAGATCACTCTATTTATATAACATCTTGAATCAAATAAGGACTTTATTCACTAAAATTCACAAACTTTAATAAGCTTATTTTTTACGTGACCCATAACCACGTTTTTTAAGTTCAAGTTTTGCAATCATGCCTTTATGAACTTCATCAGGCCCATCGGCTAAACGTAGCGAACGTGCTTGTGCAAAGAAACCTGTCAATGGTGTATCGCGTGAAACGCCCATACCACCATGCAGTTGAATTGCCATATCAACCACTTTTTCAAGTACAGATGGTGCAACCACTTTAATCGCTGAAATTTCTGTCAGTGCTGCCATATTTCCTTGCGTATCCATTTTATACGCCGCGTATAAGGTCAATAAACGTGCTTGATCGATTGCAACGCGTGCTTCAGCAACACGTTCTAAGTTTCCACCGAGTTTTAAAATTTCTTTACCAAACGCAGTTCGGCTCATGCCACGATCGATCATTAACTCTAGTGATTTTTCAGCAGCACCAATGCAACGCATACAATGGTGAATACGCCCAGGCCCTAAACGACCTTGTGCTATTTCAAAACCTTGCCCTGCACCGCCAATAAAATTCGCTACAGGGACACGTACATTATCAAAGCTAATTTCACCGTGACCATGTGGTGCATCATAATCACCAAACACAGGCAGCATCCGTTCAATCGTCACGCCAACAGCATCTACAGGAACTAGAACCATCGAATGCTGATGATGACGGTCTTTGGTTTCATCTGGGGTATGCGCCATAAAAATAATGATTTTTGCATTTGGATCGCCTAAACCTGAAGACCACCATTTACGACCATTGAGAACAATTTCATCACCATCGACCACAGCGGTGGCTTGCATATTGGTGGCATCGGATGAGGCAACCGCAGGTTCAGTCATACAAAATACTGAGCGAATTTTTCCTGCTAATAAGGGTTTCAACCATTGTTCTTTTTGGGCTTCTGAACCATAGCGCCACAAAACTTCCATATTGCCACTGTCAGGTGCATTGCAGTTAAATACGGTTGGTGCAATCAAACTGCGTCCTGAAAGTTCTGCGATATGGGCATATTCCTGTACAGATAAGCCAGCCCCCAATACTGGATCTGGCAGGAACATGTTCCAAAGCCCAGCGTCTTTCGCTTTATTTTTTAATACTTCAAGTTGTGCAGGCCATTGCCATTTGGTCCAATCACCACCTTGATTCAAATGATGTACTTCATTCCAAAATTCTGTTTCTACGGGCTCAATTTCATTTTTAATAAAAGCTTTTGTGCGTTCTACAAAATCCTGTGCGCGTGCTGAAAGTTCAAACATCCTGCTCTTCCTGTCAAATGATTGAAAAAATAAATTAAAAAAATAATCTGTTTTCATAAATATTGATGCTTTACTTACATTAGCTGAAAAACTAATATGAACAAAATGATTTAATTCAATATATCACTATGAATAGTATTCATAATAAATCTCATCTCGATATGGCAATTTTTCACCATATTGACATTAATTTATATCCACTTTTTATTACGATTTATGAGCAAAAAAGCATTTCTAAAGCGGCTCAAATTTTGTGCATTACCCAATCAGCAGCCAGTCATGCTTTGCAACGACTTAGACAACATTTAAAAGATGATTTGTTTGTACGTGCTGGCAGTAAAATGTTGCCTACACCGTTTGCAGAGCAAATTTATCAACCTGTGCAAAATGCACTCTTGGCTTTTCAAAGTATTTCTAAGCAAAAACAGATGTTTGACCCAAGCATGGTACAGACTTTAAAAATTGCCGTACATGATGAAATTGAACCGATTATATTTCCTAAGCTAATCCAACATTTTCAAAAGCTTAATTTAGGGATTCATTTTCAAAGTTGTAAATTAGATCGTAAAAATGTTGTTGCTGATTTAGCATCGCAACAAATAGATTTTGTTATTGATCTTGAACAAAATTATGGTGAGAAGATTCTCTATCAAAACTTAGAGCAAGACAAGTTTGTCATCTGTACCCAACAAAGTGAAATGAATAGCGAATTGTATTTTTCAGCACCACATATTGGTGTTTCATCACGGCGCACTGGGGTTCTCTTAGAGGATATGTATTTGAATAAAAAACAATATGTTCGAGAGATTTTTATGCGCTGTCAGCATTATTCAACTGCACTACAAGTCCTTGCGCAATCTCCTGAGGTGATGCTCACCATTCCTAGACAAATATTGTCTCATTTGAACATTGCCGAGAATATTCATATTTTTGAACATCCTATTGAATTGCCAATGCTAAATATGGGAATTTATTGGCATCGAGATTTAAAAGAAAATTCGAGACATGCTTATTTGAGAAACCAAATTTTAAAAATATTTGCTTAGGCTATTTTAAAACTTTATTTATTGTTCAACAATCTACGCTGTTTTTGATTGTTTATCGGCTCTTTTTTGCATAGTATGTGCACGATAATTTTAACATTCTTTATAAAAACAAAGTTCAGGAACTATCATGAACCCTCTAGAAACACAAACTACAGCAGCTTTAACAAATCCATCATCTTATTCACAAGATAAAGATAATCCATTTTCACCCAAGGGGCGTTTTAGTCGACTGTCTTATCTTGCGTGGATGTTTATCGTCGGAATGCTTTATACATGTACCCTCTTCATCGTCGCTGGTATCGCTAGTGTTGCTTTTTTGAAGTCTGGTGCATTTACCTTTGAAATATTATTTCAATCTAGCTTAGGCTATTTTGTTATATTTCTCTTTTCCGCAGTTATCCTTGCTTTCACCTTTATTTCTATTTGTATTTCAATCCGTCGTATCCATGATTTAGACAAAAGTGGTTGGTTATGGCTATTGTTCTTAATTCCTTTGATCAATGTTATTTTTGGAATCTATATCATGTGTGCCAAAGGTACAGATGGGGACAATAAATACGGACCACAACGTGCTACAGAACAAACTGAAAAACTGCTTGGCACTCTCTACGCTGTTTTCCTCGCTATTTTCATCGTTGCTTATGGATCAATCGCAGTATGGATGCTATCTATGCAAAATAGTCTAAATCAACAGATGAATACGATAGAAATGGCTGAGCAAGATGATTCTAATCTAGCACAACAGCTTGAAAATATGGAACAAGAAATAGAACATTCCTCTGATGAAATTGAACAGCAAGCAGAAGTAATTGAAGAAAGTAGTGAAGCGGCAAATGCTGCAGCAGAGGCTACCGAAAGTCAAATTGTTCAAGAAGCCAATCAAAGATAAAAAAGATATTCATCTACCCTTTTCATTAAGTTTATACTTCATCGTGAGTCATTCAAAAAATGAGGAACCCAGTTCCTCATTTTTTGAACATTGTAATGTTTAATCAATATGCCAATTGAATTAGCATCCTAAAAAATCCTGCGATCACAGCAAGTGTTAGAAAACCACCTAGCCATAAAATGATAAACCATTGAGTTTGAGATAATTTCAATGTCGTCACCTCTATTTCTATGTTCAATATGCCAATGAAGTATCTAAATTGCTTAGGCTATTTACACCGCCTAAGCAAACCGATTGGCTTAAAACTTAATGATAACCCTCGTCACCCACACGGACTTTGTCACGGAATACCCAATATGACAGCCCTGTATAAATCAAAATGATTGGAATCAAAATCAATGCACCAATTAAAGCAAATAATTGACTGCTTTGTGGTGCTGCTGCATCCCAAATCGTAATTGATGGCGGAATGATATATGGCCATAGACTGATCATAAAGCCTGTATAAGCAAGGAAAACCAAAGCCAAAGTATAGATAAATGGGCTCAATTCAGCGCGATTCTTACATGCACGTAGCACGAGCCATGTAAATATCACCACCAAAATTGGTACAGGGCTAAAATACATCAACTGCGGTTGGCTGAACCAACGTGCCGCAATTTCAGAATGCGCCATCGGTGTATAGATACTCACTGCGCCAAAGATCACAAATAAAGCAATAATCATTTTCGGCATGAGTTGGTACATACGATCTTGCAAGTCATGATCCGTTTTAAAGATCAACCAACCGCATCCCAAAGCGGCATAAAGTACCACCACCCCAACCCCTGTAAATACAGTAAATGGAGTCAGCCAATCTAGCCCCCCACCCGCATACATGTGATTTTCAACTTTAATGCCTTGGATATATGCACCCAAGATCATGCCTTGGAAAAAACTCGCAAGAATAGAACCACCAATAAAGGCTTTATCCCACAAATGCTTAGTACGATTGGCTTTAAAGCGGAATTCAAAAGCCACGCCACGGAAGATTAAAGCGATGACCATGAAAATAATCGGTAAATATAAAGCGGATAATACAGTGGCATAGACCATCGGGAATGCCGCATATAAAGCAGCGCCACCAAGTACCATCCACGTTTCATTCCCATCCCACACAGGTGCGACAGTATTCATCATTACATCGCGTTCATGTTGATCTTTGAAGAATGGAAATAAAATCCCGATTCCCAAATCAAAACCATCCAACACCACGTAGATAAATACGCCAATGGCAATAATAACAATCCAAATCAGAGATAAATCAATCATTATTTACGCTCCTGTTCATTGCTATTTTGAGTATTCGCATCAATATCTAGGCTTTCTTCCACTGTACTGAGTGGGCGTTTAGAAGCAAGAATCACCGCTTCTTCGCTATGGACTATGCCCTCAGGGCTTGCATGGATAAACTCAGGACCTTTATGCATCAGTTTCAGCATGTAATAAATCCCGATCCCGAATACCACGCAGTACACCACCACGAAAATAATCAAAGTCAAACCAACTTGTTCAGCAGATACAGGCGACAAGGCATCTTTCGTGCGCATTACGCCATAAACCACCCACGGCTGACGACCGACTTCAGTGGTAAACCATCCTGCAAGTAAGGCAATGAAACCTGATGGTCCCATCACAAAGGCAAAACGATGTAACCATTTATTTTCATACAGCTTGCCACCTTTGCGTAATACCAATGCAAATAGTGCCAAGAGAATCATCAATACGCCTAAGCCGACCATGATGCGGAAGCTCCAAAACACCACCAATGAGTTTGGACGGTCTTCTTTGGCAAATTCTTTTAAGCCTTTCACCTCTCCATCCATACTATGGGTCATGATCAAACTGCCCAAGTTTGGAATACCAATTGCATATTTCGTTTCTTCTGCCTCCATATCAGGAATACCGAATAAATATAACGGCATACCTTCGCCTTTATTGGTTTCCCAATGCCCTTCAATGGCAGCCAATTTAGCAGGTTGATGTTTCAAAGTATTCAAACCGTGATTATCACCAATCACCACTTGTAATGGTGCAAGGATGAGAATCATCCACATTGCCATGGAAAATGACTTTTTCACCAAAGCATCACGGCGACCCTTGAGCAAATGCCATCCTGCTGTTGATGCAACTAAAAGTGCTGAAACAAGGAATGCCGCTGCCGCCATGTGGGCTAAACGATATGGAAATGATGGGTTGAATACGATTGCAAACCAATCTTGCGGCACGATGATGCCATTTTCAATGCTAAAGCCTTGCGGTGTTTGCATCCAACTGTTGGAGGATAAAATCCAAAACATCGAAATACAGGTTCCGACTGCTACCATCGCTGTGGCAAAGAAATGCGCTCGAGGCCCTACACGCCCCCAACCAAACAGCATGATACCGAGGAAGCCTGCCTCTAAGAAAAAGGCACTGAGTACTTCATAAGTCAGCAATGGACCTGTCACAGAACCGGCTACACGGGAAAACTCACTCCAATTGGTACCGAACTGATAACTCATCACTACGCCGGATACCACGCCCATACCAAAAGCCACGGCGAAAATTTTGACCCAAAACTTAAATAAGTCTTGATATACAGGGTCTTTGGTTTTTAGCCAACGCCATTCCAACACTGCAAGAAAGCTCGCTAAACCAATGGAAATTGCGGGGAAAATAATATGAAAAGACACAGTGAAAGCAAACTGAATGCGTGCCAACTCTAAAGCAGTAAAACCTAAACTCATGGCATCACCTTTTTCATCAAGAAAAGTTGAATTTTGTTTTCAGACATGAACAAATTTTTCTGTATTTGTTCAGTATATCTCTGCAGGGTTAATAAGGTCTGTTGCTTTAATTTTGCAGTTTTTTTAAACAATTCTAAAAAAAGCATGCAAAGGTCTTTTCCTTCGAATTTAAGGAAATTTTGATTGAACATAATCTGTCTCTACAAACGAATTCGTAATCTAACCAAACACGTTAAAGCACTAAATCTTTAAATATGCTGGGCCAAGGAATGTGTTATGCAAAGACCATAGGCGGGGCTCGCCCTTGAGGAATGAGGAATAAACGCTGTAATAGAAAATAGACATGTTGAAAGGCTTCAACAAATGCCATTAACTTGACTTGAATACGAACCAGAATCTCTTGTACACCAACTTCAGGTGGCATCACTAAGTTGCCATAGACCACACAATATTGGCATTGATGGTTCATATCATGATGATTGTGCCCTGTTGTAGAGCGTTGTTCATCTTGATCCGCATGTAAATAGTGATGAATAAAACTGCTTTCAGGCTGTTTTGAAAAATCTTGTAAATGATGATGAGAGAAGTCTTGAGATTCTGAGTGTAAATTATACGAATGAGACGGACGCAATAAAGACTGAGTAATGTCTTCACAGACCGGAGCAATTTGATATTGCTCTGGTAATAACGGTTGTAAGAATACCGCAAGCTGTAAAAATACTGTTGCAAAAGCCAGCAACAGACCACTACGTCTTAGCACATGCATTGCTCATATTGGGAGAGAGATAAAAAGTTTTTGCTTTGGTTACTATAGAAATATTTAACAAGATTAAATAATCAATAGCATAAAAACCAAGCGTATTACTCGACTTTTCAATCTTTACTATAGTCTATTTAAAATTTAATTCAAAGCATCTTTAGCATTTTTTTAGCAATACTTTTCTTTTTTATTCATTAAGGAATTTTCTTACTTAAGCTAAATAAAATCACCACACGAGAAGATTACGAGTTAAATGATGATGGACTTTGCTCAATTATCTGTTGAATGAAGTCTGTTAAATACTCAAGCATTTGTTGTACATAGCGTCCAATCGCATAAATTGCATGAGATTTATTTATCAAATCTAAAAGATCATTCGATTTTTTTGAAAAACCCTTGATATATCCTCGGGAAAAACCGATACATTAGAAAATATTACATAGATATTCTAATCAATACTTTTTAAATTAAATGATCAGAACCTAAGGTGTTAAAACAAAAAAAGTAGATACGAATATCTACTTTTTTTATAAACTTTTTTGAGATTATGATTTAATTCTTTTGAATAAATTATTTAAACACACGGAAACGTTGCGCACGATCCATATATTCTTTTTCACCAGCTGATGCTTCGATTGAACCAAAGACCAATTGTGCACGAAGTTTCCAGTTTGCAGGTAGATTCCACTGTGCAGCAACTTTTTCATCAACGAGCGGATTGTAATGTTGCAATGACGCGCCAATGCCTTGCTCTGCTAATGCCGTCCACACTGCAAATTGTGCAATCCCTGTAGACTGCTCTGACCAAATAGGAAAATTGTCTGCATAACCTGGGAATTGATCCTGCAAGGTTTTCACCACATCTTGATCTTCAAAGAACAACGCTGTTCCAAATCCTGCTGCAAAACTATCAATTTTAGCATTAGTCGCTGCAGCAGCTTCTTCATTCGGTGCAAATGGTTTAAGCACTTCTTTAACAATATCCCAATATTTTTGATGCTCTTGATTAAACAAAATCACCACACGTGAAGTTTGTGAGTTAAAAGCTGAAGGACTATTGGCAACTGTGGTTTGAATGAGTTCAGCGACTTCGTCTGCGCTAAACTTTACATTTTTACCAATGGCATAAATAGAACGACGATTTTTAATTAAATCATTAAAATCTTTTGACATTTTAACTCCACTTTTAAATATGTGACTGATATAACTTTTTATAATTTAAACATGGAATGTCACGACTTTTATGATATTTACGTTAAAACTGTGTAATTTTTAGATTCCAATCGACAACATTTTTTTACTTTTCATAAGTTATAAATATAACAACAAATACTCCACGACTATTTTCATTTAGAAATAAAAAGGGGCAAAAGCCCCTAATTTTAATCTAAGTAATAATCAAAAATTTGCATTCAATACTTTTGCTGAAACTGTATTTTTCCAAAGATCTCGCAACGTCGGTAAATAAAATTTTTCACCTAATTCAACAAGTTCGGCATCAATCAAAGCATGCGTTTCATGCATCAATAAATAATCAAGCTCTACTGTCAATAACTGCTGTTGCTTTTTAGCAAACTCCTTGCGTTTTGCCTGTGCTTGTTTAAGCAATTGATCCGCAAAATTCTTATTTTTATATTGGCTAATGGCTTGTAAGCGTAGTTCAATCACACCCCAACCTGTTAAAAACTTCTTAAAGGTTTCAAAATCTTCAGTTGTCGATTCCCAAGTCATTTTATCCAAATCTTCATCTTCTGGAAGTACAGGCAATAGAAGCTCCATCACACTTGGAAATATTTTTTTGAAATTTAAAATAAATTTAACAGGATGCTCACCTGGATAATCTTTGAATTGAACATTTTCCTGAACATCCGTTAAATATATAGAGAGCATTAATATAACCTTTGATAACTAGCTGTATTTTAATGATTAATTACCACCTTGCAAAACAAATACAAAGTGAGTTTAAAACATTAACAAAATTAAAAATGCATTTTATCAACTATGACAGTGAATTCAATGCAAAGGTTCTCACCAAGATTGTTAATGGTTAGATTTGATGCGTTTAAGATTGGAGATCATTTCAAATGGAATGTCTTCGATACATTCTACATTTAAAACGCAGATGTATGTGCTTTTTAAATAATTCTTAGGGCTAAGATCTATCTTTGAGGCAATAGACCTCTTGCGAAAGTTATTTTCGGCGAGATCTAAATCAATATTGAATGTTCCCTCTCCTTTCAAGAGAGGGTTAGGGAGAGGTTTTCTATTTAAAAGCCCCCTCATCCTAGCCTTCTCCCAAAGGGAGAAGGAACTTCCAATATTCTTTTGGATATGTTTTTAATCTAAAATTTGTACATTTTTTGACTTACGCAAGAGGTCTAATGTAAGTCAAATTTAAAAACCATTAAGAAAATCACATTAAATAATGCGCTATTTAGCAAAGTTCTATTCAACAAATTTTCTTTCACAATATTTATAATTTTCCTCTTTACTGACATGCCCATTAGCATGCACACAGGAACAAAACAAAATTGCCTTGTTATAGGGAATCCTTTCTGGAACATCCACGCCATAACACTTCGTGTCAATATCAGACAACCGATTCGCAACGAACCACTCTCCAGAATAAAATGGATAGGCGAAACCACCAACAACGATCAAAAATAGAATAATAATGGGGAGATTGCTTTTAATATAATGAATCATTTGGCTTAAAATTTTGTACGAAGGTTTACTTTGAAAACGTAATGATAAAGTAACATTTATTAACGACCAATAAAAAAGATGTCCAAGCGCCCTACTTCATTGCTTTAAATCTGCTTAAACTCTATTTTAGGTGATCAACTAAGCAATCCGCTCATGTTGCTGCATGGTTATATGCCACGTTTAAATATATCCACATGACGCCTTAAAAAGACAGTGTTTTATTTGAAAATATTGTCAATCATTTTGTTGGCAGTTTAAATCAGCATACAATTTAGAACACGATCAAAAAATATAATTATTATTTTCGCATTCTGCCTACTATAAAATTAAAGCCCACTCATGTGAGCTTCTTTTATACAACTTTACTCTAACACTATCTACGCATATATGATTTCCACTAGATACAAGACAGATATGCATAAGAGTAAAAATACAATCAATTATGCAACTGAATGATTATTTCACATTTGGATGAACCATTTTTTCAGGTTGTACCACTTCATCAAATTGCTCAGCTGTCACAAAGCCCAACTCGACCGCCACCTCTTTTAAAGTTTTACCTTGTTTATAAGCTGTTTTAGCGACCTTCGCTGCATTTTCATAGCCAATCACAGGATTTAAAGCCGTTACGAGCATCAACGAGTTATGTAAGAAATAATCAATTTTCTCACGATTTGGTTCAATCCCTACTGCACAATGCTCATCAAAGCTATTACATGCATCACCAAGCAATTGAATCGATTGAACAATGTTATAAGCCATCACAGGCATGAATACATTTAGCTCAAAATTCCCAGAGGCCCCAGCAATATTAATGGTCGTATCATTGCCCATCACTTGTGCAACCACCATGGTCATCGCTTCACATTGGGTTGGATTCACTTTACCTGGCATAATGCTTGAACCAGGTTCATTTTCTGGAATAAGCAATTCACCCAAACCGCAACGTGGGCCACTCGCTAACCAACGCACATCATTGGCGATTTTATTTAGACTCGCGGCTAAAGTTTTTAAGGCACCTGAAGCAAAGACCACAGCGTCACGACCAGCAAGCGCTTCAAATTTATTTGGATTGGTAATGAATGGTAAGCCTGTCAAATTTGCCAATTGTTCAGCCGCTTTTTCAGCATAATCAGGATGCGCATTTAACCCAGTTCCCACAGCTGTCCCACCTAATGGCAACTCATAGATCCAGACCAGTGCTTGCTTTAAGCGCTTTAAACCATGGTCAAGTTGTGCCACATAACCACTAAATTCTTGCCCTAGCGTTAATGGCGTTGCATCTTGTAAATGGGTACGCCCAATTTTGACAATATCATTAAATTCTTCAGACTTACGCTGCAAAGTGTCACGCAGTCGTTCTACTGCCGGAATGAGTAATTCATTGATCTGAATCGCTGTAGCAACATGAATTGCTGTAGGAAATGAATCATTGGTTGATTGCGCACGATTGACATGATCATTTGGATGAACAGGATTTTGTGAACCTAAAGGATTACCTAGTTTTTGATTGGCAATATTGGCGATCACCTCATTACAGTTCATATTACTTTGCGTACCTGAACCTGTTTGCCAAACCACTAAAGGAAATTGCGAATCCCATTTTCCTGAAATCACTTCATCGGCAGCATCTACAATGTATTGAGATAAATCTTGAGGAATCTGATTGAGTTCAGCATTGGTGATTGCAGCGGCTTTTTTCACTAAACCCATTGCACGAATCATCGGACGTGGCATGTGTTCTGTGCCGATCTTGAAATTCTGTACACTACGTTGAGTCTGCGCGCCCCACAATGCCTCACTCGGAACTTCTACATCGCCCATAGTGTCATGTTCAATACGTGTTTGCATTTTCAACCTCTTATTTATCCATGTTTTAGTTTCAAGAAAAGCTTGGTTACAATCGTTGTACTGTCTTGAAAAAATAATGTGCAGATTAGCTTGATACATTATTTTGAGTACAAACAGCCATTCGTACTTTTGCCTTGATCAATTCATGCTAAACAAATCGGTAGAAAATGTAAATGATAATTATTTTCAATAAAATATCATCTGTTGCATATTTATCGATTATTTAACGTATTTTGATAAAAACGCCATTCATCCTCAATCATTTGGTTAATTGAACGTTGCGCTTTCCAATTTAAAACTTTAAATGCCTTCTCACTGGTTGATGCCATTTGTTCTAATTCATTGATTTTGTAAGTCGCATCAATATGATGAATCTTAGACTGGGTGACCGCTTCAACACTTTGCGTCAATTCTTGGATTGATGCAACAGTTCCTGCAATATCAAAACTTTCCAATATATTGTCTTGTTCATTTAACCAATGCAGACTCGATTTAACAGCTTCACACACATCTAATACATGTACAAAACTACGTTCCACGGTTTGATCTTTGGTATTGGCAAAACGTTGTAGCTCGATTAAGTCACGCTGTTGTGCAGCAACTTGTAATAACACAGGCAACACATTTTTAGGCAATGGCACCACAAACTCGCCTAATACGCCATGTTCGAATGCACCTCCCACATTGGCAACACGCAGAATTGCCATTTTCCATTCTTGATCGGTTTTAAACGTATCTCGAATGATTTCTTCAATCATTTGTTGTGATTTTATATAAGGATTTGGATATGAATAATTAATTTCCGTTTGTTCATTTAAATACAAACTGGACTGACCATAGACCATTAAACTGGAAATGTGAATAAATTTGCGTACACCTGTTCGTTGCATAGCTCGCAATAAACTCATGATACAACTGAGATTATCGTTATAATATTCAAGCGGTTTTAAGTTTGACTCTTCAACAGATTTAAAACCTGCACAATGAACAACCGCATCGATTGAATATTGTTCAAATACTTTATTTAAAGCAGGTGTATTGCGAATATCAATTTTTACGAATGGAATGTACATTCGTGAAATAAATTCAAGTCGTTCCAATGACTGTAGATTTGCATTGGCGAGATTATCTACAATAACAACCTCTTGCCCCTGAGCCAGCAAACTTAAAACCACATGCGAGCCTATAAAGCCTAAACCACCAGTCACTAAAATCATTTATACTACCTATGATGATCAATTTCGAAAGTTATCGGGTTTGAAAATCTCAAATTTGAAAATTACCCAGTCTGGATGTTAGAAACGCTCCATTCTCTGATCCTCTACGTGAATCAAACTAAATGAGTACTCTATTACTAATCACGGCTGCACCAACGTCAATTCATGCATGGCATGCTTTGGGTTTGGCGCAAGCTTTAAAAGCAAAGAATCAAACCTTTCGTGTTTTTTTCTATCAGGATGCAGTGCAAGTGGCGAACAGCTTGCAGTGGGTTCCTGATGATCAACGTAATTTGTCTGTAGAATGGCAAAAACTCGCAATCCGACTTCCTGTCTGTGTGAGTGCTGCACTTGCGCGGGGAATTACAGATCAAGAGAATGCTAAACGTCATCAAATTCAAACCCATAATCTAGCTGAAAGCTTTGAACTTGTAGGATTAGGTGAACTTGCGGATGCTGTCCAGTCTACAGAGCGTCTCATTCAATTCTAAGTGGATAATTCCATTAGACTGTTGCATTTAAAAGGTAATTTGTGTGAATACTGTACTTGTTGTTTTAACCCAAGCGAATTTGAATAGCTTAAATGTTCATGAAAGTCTATCTGCGACGATGGTACTCGCCACTTTTGGATGTGAAATCAAAGTTTTACTTAAAGATGCTGGTTTAAGCTTGTTAAAATCTGAACTGAACTTTAATGGTCTTCAGCAAGCTTTTAAGTTGGCTTCAAATATGGTTGATAGTTTTGAATTCTATGATTTAACTCCAATTTTAGTAGAAAATGTGAATAAAAAATCATGCTTCGTTACACAATCACAACAGGAAATTGAATTTGTGGATTTGAATGCTGAGTTGATCCAATCTTTTGATCATGTGTTGTATTGGTAAGTTTAATTTTCTGATTTTTTAGTATTGAATAGGTCGCCTAATATGACAACACAGACACTTTTTTTAATTCAATCTGATTATGCTCATACAGATCAGGTTTTGGATCAGTTAGAACAGATTCATAGTATCAATGATCATATTGTACTCACTGGTGATGCTGTTCTTTTTGCCCATGATGTCCGCCTACAAAGCAAACAGAATCTTTATGTTTTGGAAAATGACGCAGAAATTTTGTCTGAATCGCTTCCAAGTCAGATTAAATTGATTTCATATGATCAATTTGCAGACTTGGTTTTAGACTTTACGCGTTGTATGAGTTTAAAATAGCTAACTAACTGGCACTTTTTTATCTTTTTATTTTTCGGTTGTATCGGGTTATTTATGAGTTTTGAATTAGACCAAGATGGTCACTTGGTTGATTATACGATTTGGGATGAAAATGTTGCCCAAGAACTGGCTAACAGTTTAGACCTGCAACTGACACCTTGGCATTTTGAAGTTTTACAAGCTGTTCGTCAATTTTACGCGCAGTTTGGACATTCACCCGCAACTCGACCGTTGATTAAGTTTTTGATGAAAACTGTAAGTTCTGAGATTAATAATGCTTTATTACAAGAAAAATTTAATACAGGTTTAGTTGCTCGCCATTTGAGTCGTTTGGCGGGGGTTCCGAAACCTGCGAATTGTTTGTGACTCTATTCCAAAAACTATAGATATTCTATCTTAGGTCGTCCTCCATACAATTCAACTAATTCAGCAAAAAATAATGCATGTGAGTCTGCAATAATTAAGGCAACATGTGGTAGTAGTTTTGCAACTTCTAAACATTTTTCATGTGCATAACCTACTAAATATATTTTTTCATTATTGCGTTCAAAATATACACCACTTAAATCATTTAAATGATAAATTTCATCAAGATTTGTATTTAAATATGGAAGTATACCTTTATCAAAAATATTCTCCTTTTCGCTCGGTAAATGAAAGCATTCATGTAAAATAGATCCTACAAAACCTAAAGAACCTGTTTTTTCATCAGTCGAAAAAGATGGCTGTGTTAAATTGTCATT
>NZ_SGSX01000025.1:0-40307 GCF_004209355.1 Acinetobacter sp. WCHAc060025
GTACAGAACTGTTCATATCAAACTTGAAGACATCAGAAAACAGTATTTTTCACATTTATGCTATGAAAAGATGCAGGAAAAAGCACGTCAACAAAAGCTACCTTTCACATGCTACCGTTTTGATGAGAGTAGCCAAAAGGGTTCTTTTTTTGTTGAAATACATGAATTTGCTAAAGTATTGGATGAAATTTATTTAAGTAACTACAATAGCTTCAAAGCTAATGTTCAAAAATCAACTAAACCTAAAGAATAATTCTGAGGCTAAGGAAGATTAAAATGTTAGAAGCTCGTTATCGTGTTAAAGATTTAGTCAATTATCCTGAACGTCCTGCAAAGGATTATATTGATCGTGGTGGTCGTAGAAGGAAGTTGTCTCACAAACCAGCAAGTAAAGGTTTATTAAATATTGCAGAATCAACCTTTTGGAAAATGATTCGTCGAGGTGATTTCCCTGAACCAACCTATTTGACTGCGAGTATGCCCACGTGGGCTGAGAGTCAAATTATTGAATGGCTTGAACTAAAAGAGCTTAAAGCCGCTTAAACTAAAACAGCCTGTCATAGACAGGCTTTTTTATCTCATAACTTTTATATTTTTTGTTGCTATTCAAGTAATGATTCCAAATAGTCTGCCCACTCTTGCATCATCTCCCGACGGTTATTTAAAAATTTAGTTCGATTGTAGGCAGTACCATTATTGTCCTTGACCTTATGCGCCAATTGATGCTCAATATAATCTACTCGTTGTTCAAGAATTTCATCCAACATGGTTCGTGCTGTTGCTCTTAGTCCGTGTGCAGTTTGCTTACCACCATAGCCTAAACGTTTTAATGCTGTATTAATGGTATTGTCTGATAGATAAGTCTTTGCATCACGTCCTACGAATAAATATTCACTATTTGGGTACAGATCAATAATCGACTCCACCAATTCAAATGCTTGATTTGATAGTGGTACGACATGTTGTTGTTTAGTTTTACTCGCAATAAACTTAAAGCATCGTTCCTCAGGATAGTAGTATGACTTTTTAAGTTTACGGATTTCCCCTGGACGTTGAAAGGTCAAGATAGAGAGTTTTAATGCGACCTGTGTCGTTAAAAGGCAACGTGCGTGTAATTTGGTATAGTTCCAAATTTTATTTAACATTGGTGCAAGGTCTTGTTCCTCAGTCACCGCTGCAAAATTCCCACCCTGTGGATTAGGTAATTCAATGTCTTCGATAGGGTTATATTGAATCAGTTTCTTTTTTCGAGCTGATTTGAAAATTTGGTTTAAATCCGATTTTAATCGTTTGGCAACAGATAGTGCCTCACGATCAATAATACGTTGGAAAACTTTTGCTTCTAATACATCTACTGTGAGTTGTGGAAAGCTCATCTCACCAATATAAGGATAAGCATCATGATTTAAGCGACGTAGAGTTTCTTCATCTTGTTTGCCTTCCAGTTCTCTCTTTTTAAGCCACTCTGCACTGACTAATCGAAAAGTATGCTCAGCTTCTTTCAGTTTTTGATTTTGGGTTTCTAACCGCATAGTGGCAGGGTCAATCCCCTGCTTGATCAATTTCTTATATTCGTCACGGACTGTGCGTGCTTCTTCGAGCGTCACTTCAGGATAAGTACCTAAGGACAAATCATTGCGTTTTGCGATATAAGGACGGGTATAGTTGAATATCCAGTATTTACTACCACTAGAATCAATACGTAAGTAAAGATTTCCACCATCAGGAAGTTTATACATTTTATCAGGATTAGGTTTTGCTTTTTTAACCTGTAAAGCGGTTAGTTTATTGATTCCACGAGTCGTCATAATGTATAAACAAAAAAAATGCAGTAAGAGATTATCTTACTGCATTTTTTACTACTTTATAACCGCTCATTGACGTACTGTGTCATAGCTTGCTATACCGCCTATTTCCAACTTTAACCTTATAAGTCAATTACTTATATAGTGTTAAACAGTGTCAGAAACTTCAATGTGGCGGAAGCGGTGAGATTCGAACTCACGGAGGACTCGCGCCCTCGTCGGTTTTCAAGACCGGTGCATTAAACCGCTCTGCCACGCTTCCAATGGCGGCTATCATATAAATAAAATTGCGACTTGGCAAATCTTTTTCAGCATTTTCTCAATCAAATGTACAAAATAAAATCAAATATTGTTAATTAGCTGAATTTTCAGGCTTTTCATAGCGAATTGAATTGATATACCACTGTTTTTTACCCAATGGCGTGATCACTTCGACTTCATCATCAACTTGTTTAGACAACAACGCCCGTGCCATTGGTGAATCAATCGAAATATGTTGTGGATGATGATCATATATTTCGTCTACACCGACAATACGCAAAGTCTTTTGTTCGCCATCATCATTTTCTATTTCGACCCAAGCACCGAAGTAAACCTTACCTTCTTGTTCAGGTGAAAAGTCTATTATTTTCAACTCTTCTAAACGTTTACCCAAATAACGAACACGTCGATCAATCTTCCTAAGTATTTGTTTATTATATTGGTATTATAACCCTAGTACATAACATACTATTACTTCGTAAATCTGTTTGACAATTGATCAATTACTGATAGTTTAATTGTTAAACATCCTAAAATTCATACTAAATAGTATATGGCTTATGTTAAGAAAATTTATGTAAATTACAAAGATTGCTCCACACAAACTACTTTGGTCTTGCCGTGTATCTTGACTGAGAAAGGTATCATTATTTCTCATTTACGTTATTTGGCATGGTTCAACTCAAAAAGTGAAGCATGGAAAGAAAGATCTTGTTATGCGCTCAAACTTTTATTGAAATATATTAATGCTACTCCAAACCTTGATAGTGCAACAAAAGTCCTAAAAGCCTTCACTGAGGCTTTAATCACAGGCACCATAAATTCTTCTAATAATACTGATCCACTTGAACTATATTGGAGACCACGATCAGTTCGAGATACAAATAATTTACTGTTCCACATTACGCATTACACTGACTTCTTAGTACTTCAAGATGATCATGTAACAAACAGGGTCAATCCTTTTCGTAAAGCGACAGGCTACGAAGAACGTTTGAATTGGTGTGCTTACTATCACAAACAAGCAAATGTTTTTCTCAATCACTTAACCAAGAAGGATATATCTCCACAACAAGTGCGTGTAGTTGGAAGTTTTAGAGAAGACTTAATTGATTTTGAATACGCTGTACGTTTTCCAGAACAACATCTTGAAAGACTTTTATATTTAGGTTTTGAAAAGAACGAGAAAATTGATTACAAATCTCAAGCTATCACCATGTTGATGAATTACTGTGGATTAAGAAAAAGTGAAATTTTCCATATTTTTACTTCAGATATTACTTTAAATCCCAACAAGCCTAAAGAAGCCTTAGTTCGTGTTTATCACCCTGAATTAGGTGCTTCCCCAGACCCTTATTTCAAAAACAGACGAGAATACTTGTTAACCAAAACTTCTTATAAACCACGGAATAATTATCTGTTCTCCGAAAGACTGTATGCTGGGTGGAAAGAACCATTATTAACTTCAAAATTAGGTTATTTCGAAGTCGTATTTAATCCGCCAGAAAAAGCTAAAGAGTTCTTATTAATTTGGGCAAACTATCTCAAATATCAGCGTATAGAACCATCAAAAAGCAATCCCCATCCTTTTGCATTTACCAATACCTTAGGCGAGCCTGAAACGATAAAAAACTTTCAGCGACTACATAAAAATGCGGTAGAACGTATCGGGTTAGTCTGTAAAAAAGCTCTTGGTACAACTGAACATGGTCACCGACATGCTTACGGCTTTCGAGCACGTCAAGCTGGTTTAAATCAAGTTGAAATTCAAAAAGCTATGCATCATAAAAGTCCAACTTCTTGCCTTGTTTATATCAAACCAACTTTAGAAGAAGTCCAAGAAAAGTTGAGAGAGATCCAATGATAAAACCTCAATCCATTCGACAAATCGAAAGCAAGCGATTTAATAAAGAATTTTCAACATTTCCTGACCTAAAGTCTTTAAAGCAGTTTTGTAAAGATGAAGGTATTACAAATTCTGTCATCTACAAACAAAAATATAGAGAGTATGGACTGCCTGCTCATCCTGAAAGAATGTATTCAGAATGGATTAGTTATAAAGATTTTTTTGATATTATTGATTTTATTCCATACCAGAACCTAAAAGAGCTAATTAGTTCGAAGAGTTTTAAAAATGCTAAGGAATATAAAACTTTTGTCCTAAAACTAAATAATCCCTCTTTACCTCTCGACCCCCAAACAGCTTATGAACAAGAATGGGAAAATTGGTACAAGTTCCTTGGCAAAGTAGAACCTTTTAAACCTGATTTTATCTCACCCGAATATGTTAATTGGGCAATTAAAATTAAGGAGTTTATGACTAGAGCAAGAGGTGGTGGTACGAAAGAGTCACATCTCTGTCGTTTTGTTCGTCTTTATATTGAGCCTTTTGATAAAAGTAAATCACCACATGCCTTCCTCATTCAAGAAAAGTTTGATGTCAAACCATTTCGCGATGTGATCGCAAGCATCGAGTCTGAACCAATGAAGCGGAAACTCGTTATCGCAGTGAATGAGTTTTTGGATTACATCATTGATAATGACTTAACGATTGAAGATGAAGAAACAGGTGAAATTGTAAGAGTTGATAATGCACGCAATCCATTTTCATTATTATTGAATCAACAAAATATCTCTTCGAGTACAATTCGTTCAGAAACAACAAAGCCCTGCCTACAATATCATTTCGTAAAAAAGGCTCAAGAATGGATTATGCCTGCAAATGCAAAATGCTTTCAGGATCTCGAACACCTACATAAGTTCGATGCAGATTGGCTTAAAGTCAGCTTTGATCAATTAGACTTATATGATCCCGATTGTGTTTATCGTATAGTCGACAATCAAGCCTACTTATGGTGTCCAACCGATTGGATTCACACCTATGCTCTCACCAAGATCCCGTTACGTGGTCGCCAAATTGCTTATAATGACTCTGGTGAAGCTGATGAATATATAGCGGACATTGATCCCCAAAATAAAGTTATCTGGCAAAAAAACAACTCTCCACTTTCAGGATTAACCAAGGAACAATCATTTATTAAAAGAATGCCTGATGGACAAATCGGCATGTTTACCACTACCAATAAAACAAATAATAATGGACAGGGATATACAATTCCTTGGATGCCAGATGACCTAGCTTATTGGCTAGTCAAGTTACGAAAGTGGCAACAAAAATATAATCCAATCTCATATCCAAGTACTTGGTTGGACTGCCAAAGAACAAATTTGAATGAAATACAAAGAAAAGCCAAAGGCATTAACTGTTTTTTATTTAGGCGTTTCAATGATTTTGAACCAGCAACAGTAACCAATGCACTTACGCCACGGCTTGCTGCTGCTTTATTTCATATTCAACCATCAAATTTGATGTTAGCGACTTTAGAAGGAAATCCTGCAACACTGGGTTGCTACAAATCAAAATATACGCCTCATAGTATGCGTGTTAGCCTCATTACAGCCTATGTTTTAGAAATGGGAATGCCTATTGAAATCGTGATGAAGATTGTTGGGCACAGCTCTGTCATCATGTCGCTCTACTATTGTAAAGTTTCCAATCATGATATTAGAACACGATTAGAAGAAGGCGAGAAAATAGCACTAAAATCTGAAGCGGATTCCATCCAAAGAACGATTGAACAAAACAAAATTGAAAGCGTCAAAAATCAATTAATAGGAAATAACTTAGAATTATTGCAGGCTTTATCAAATGATGTGCCTGCAGGAAACTATATATTTAGAGACTATGGTATTTGTCCATTTGCTGCTTCACGCTGTGATGATGGTGGAGATTTAATTAAAAGCAGCTCATTTTATACTCCAACACCCCAAGGTTATCTAGGAGTCCAAAATTGTATTCGATGCAGACACTTTATTACTGGACCAGCTTTTCTTGGCGGATTATTAGCGATCACAAATGAAATTTTACTTCAGTCTAATGATCAATCTGAAATTTGCTCTAAACTCCAAATCAAAATAAATCAAATTAATTATGAAATTGATAACCTAGAAAAAGAAGAGTATATCGCCAATCTAAAACAACAAAAATTTAATGGCTCTGAAAATAGAGCAAAGTTGGAAACTGAATTACGTAATTTCGAATCTGAATATGAAACTGCTGCAAAAAAGCTAGATATGCTTTTGTGCGATATTCAAGCCGCATATAGCCATATTACTAAATGCCATAAACTCATCAATAACAACCCGCTTATAGAGAGTGGTGAAAAACTTAGTTTAATTACAGCACCTAATGCTGAATTAGTATTAGAGATGGAAGAAGTCAGTCACTATCAACAATTACAGGAAGTTTGTGAAAATGCAGTCATCTATAAATCATGCAATGCGGACCAAGCAATTTATCCACGAACACAACTCATCGACAAGATGGCGATGTTTAATGAAATTATGCCCAACCTATTTATGCTTTCAAAAGAACAACAACTTACCGCAGGGAATCAAATTTTCAAACTCTTAATGAGCCGTCTCAAATCATGGGATAAAGTCCAAAAAGTTATGGATGGTGAAATTAAACTCATTGAACTTTCAGAATATGAACAAATTGAAAAATCAGAAATTGAACTCATTCTTCACAATTCACCAACTTTGATTGAGGCAAGCCATGAATCCTGAAGAGTTATTAAATAAGTTAAAACTTGGCTCATCACTTAAAATGCAGCAATCGCTTGATGCAATCTATGAGATATGTATTGAGCAAAAGGAACGTGGAATCCGTGATTTTTCTATCAGCACAATTGCTAAATTAGGTAATAACCGTGGTGTTCCTAAAGCCCAAAGTATCCGTAATAAAACTGGTGAAAAATACAGAGCTTTAATTCAATCCTTTGCAGATCTGGCATCTCAAACCCCTAAGTTGAGAAAGCCATCTCAAAGTGAGAATGATTGGATTGAAGAAATACAGAATCCAAAACACCAACTACTCGTACGCATCATGGCATCTGAGCTAAAAGAAGCTCAGCAAATAATTCGTGAAATTGTGCCTCCCAAACAACGTATTGATATTTATGATCATAAAAATATAATACCTGATCAGTCTTTTAAGCTTTCTGAACAAGAGATTCGAGCGTTACAATACTTGCTATCTACAGATTTTCAAAAAAAGTGGAATTTAAAGCCCACTCATTTTGGTGAGCTTGTAGATGAATCAAATAAGCCTGTTTTTAAAGTTTCAACCTTAGATGCCTTACGTAAGGCTTTGGAGTATTTGTCTTGAATCGTAAATTGCTGACGGCTGAAGGCTATCAACGCTTACAAGATGAACTAAATGATTTAGTCCGTAAAGAACGCCCAGAAATTACCAAGATTGTTTCATGGGCTGCTAGTCTCGGCGATCGGTCTGAAAACGCAGATTACCACTACAACAAAAGAAAGCTGCGTGAAATTGATCGTAGAATTAGATACTTAACTAAACTTTTTGAAGTTGCTCATAAAGTTGAATACAGCCCAGAACAAGATGGAAAAGCTTATTTTGGTGCTTGGGTCGAATTAGAGAATGATGATGGTGAAACCATTAAGTTTCGTATTGTCGGTGACGAAGAAATTTATGGGCGTAAAGACTATATTTCCTTGCAATCACCTATAGCAAAGGCATGTCTAGGGAAATCAGTAGATGATGAAATTCAAGTACACACACCTACTGGTAAAAAAACTTGGTATATTATTTCTATCAAATATTTTTCAAATAGTTAATTTTAAATTTCATTTAAATGTGTACTAGAAAAAAAGCATAGTGATTAATCTCGAGACACTTTTAATACGAACATCAGTATTTTTTGAAAGAACGATAAGTCCATTTTTAGATAATTCTATGGTATGCACAAATTCATCAAAATAAGAAAATTTTATTTTTGATAAATCATAATAAATATCACCAAAAACACTTTCAAAATCTAAAATAGCATTTTCAGTTGATGAAACATCTAATGACCCTTTAGAATTTTTTGATAAAGGTAACTCATTAAATCTTGCTTTAAAAACCTGAAACTGATTTAGTTCTTTTGCCTTAACCAAAAAGTTCTTTAGATTAATTTGTCTTGTTTTAAATGACACCTTCATTCTCAAACAAGAAGAAATAAACTCAATAAAATATTTTGTATATTTATTTGGTTCATTTATAACAAGAAAAAATCTATTATTTATTGTATGAAAATAAAAATCTTGATAAAGATAATAATCAAAGGAAACAAGAGTCTCTTTCCCATCTTTATCTACAGTTTTTTCAGCTCGTTTCATTTCTTTATAAAAAGTAGCTGATAGTGTATTTTGATCGTATTTAACATTTAAAAATCTACTACTATTTTCTTTAATTAAAACAGCTATTAATTCATCAAATGTTATTTTAAAACCACATTCAAAAATATGAAATTTCATCATCCATCACTCCCTGTACTTTCTAAATCAGGATTATTTTCTTGTTTCAATATTTTAACTTTAAGTGGTTTAGAATTTATTGAATTAATTAAATCTATACCATTGTTAAATATTATTTTATTAAGCTCTAAATCTAAGCTTTTAGGAAGTGAATTAAGATTTTTGGTAAATTTCCCCTCTTTATTTTTGAAAAAACCTTTTGTAATAAATGAAAAATTACTTCGTCCACTTTCATCATAAGTAACTTTAATAGATAATCTATATTTATCTGAATCACTCACTGTAGAATCAATGCAATCCCAATTGAATCTATATAATCGATAACCATCATCCAATTTAGCCATAAAATCTTCAGACAAATGAAGTTGATTTCCTCTATATGATGCACTTATCAGTTTATAAGTGCCATCATCATCTTCATCACTAGTAGTACGATTCGGATCTTTGAATAGTACCTCAACAACATTAGTACGATGAAATTTATCTAATTTTTCTGTTAATTCATCAAAAAATTGCCAATAAAGATCTGGGCTTGTTAAACCAATTAAGTTAATTTTATCAGTATTTAAATCGCTATCATGTTCTTTCAGTGTTGTAATTACTGATTCAGTCCAAGTTATCATTTCTGGAGTAGAAGGATGTTCTAGATAAAATTGTTCTGAGCCTTCAATTTTTTTAAATGTTAATACTGATTTTTTGACTTCCTTCTGTGCAAACAATTGCTTTTCCGGATGAAATTTTTCATATTCAAACTCAAGAGATAGAATATCTCCATTAATTCTTTGAGAAACATTTTTTAATTGTATATTAGCTAAGTCCTTTTGCAAGGAGGATTTTATAGATGAAAAAATTGGAGTTAAATCTTCTACTTCTAATTTTGTATTTAAATTAGTTGAGCTGATATATTCAGATCTTTCAACTTTACTATGTTGGGACGATATAACCTCAAAATCATTAAAACTATGCATAAATGAGGAAAAATAATCAGCTTTAATTTCTCTTGTTGTTTTCCCTCCTAGAATAATACCTCTTTTTAAAAAAAGAGTATTAACAACGGATTCTGATACTTTACCTGTACTTAATGCGCTATATATATTGTAATCATTAGGGATATTATAGGATTTACTCATTGCTTAGTCCTTAACAGGTGATCTATCTATTTTTTGATTACAAAATACTTTTTGTATGATTGTGACTTCATCAAACTCAATCTTATTAAATATTGACTTCATACTGTCACTGTAGTCCCACATAACACAATATTTTTCAATCGCTGAAATGAAGTTTTGCTTTGCTGTAGTCGCTTTCTCCCTCGTACAATGTCGAATACGAGTTATACAATTTTCAGCAATCAGCTCATACATCATTAATGTTTCTATTAGATAAATAAATTCATCTACAGTACTACCCATTTCTTTGTAATATATGATATTCCCCCTACTTCTAGGTATAGGAGTAGAAGTGCCAGGTTCTAATGGATTCGGTATAAAGTCCGTATAATTATCATAAGTCATGATAAAAAAAGGACCACTTATTAACTCTATGGTAGCTGGGCATTCTGGTGGCGTAAACCTACTTTTAAATCTCTGCCTAGTCGGGTAAAAAAATGAAATAGGTGCATACGCATCTGAAAGTGGAACCTTCTGCTCCGACCTCAATATATTCAAATCATGTCTAATTGATAAGATATTGTCTATCAATAAGGGATCCATTATATGAAGTTTCAAGTTAGGCGGTACGTTTAAATCTTTTAAATGAAATCTTTGAGGTGCTCTTTTACCAGTATGTGGTGGATTAGGATAGTCGTATATGTATGAAAAAAAAGGTTTATCAAATTTCCCATCATGGTTATATATAAAAAGCAGTCCTCTTATTTCATAACTACCTTCAATACCATAACGCTGTTTCCATTCATCACTAGCTAAACTACAAACAGTCCCCTTAGTGATACTCATTAACCATTCTTTAACTGATGAGGGACCTATTGATTTTGTTTCATAACTTTTTAAATCTGTATTTAAATAAATTCGCTTATTTTCATATGGATCCTCATAATAAATGACTAAATCTGTAGGATGTGTTTTATTATCAGTTTCTTCAGCCCCATCAAAATGTTTAGTTTTCATTAAACATTTAAAATTCAAATCATTTTCTGAATGAATGGTCCATTTTAGAAAGTCTCCAATTTCTTTTGTAATTAAGTTTGCCAATTCAGCAATTCTAATTGTTTCCGCCATGATTTCTATCCTTGATTCAAACTTTTACTAATTACTAAGTTAATTTGCTCTTCCAAACTCCGCCCAACTTCATCCTGATTTTTAGCCATTAAAAATAGTCGTTTGCCACTACTATCTTTAGACCACTGCTTACCAATCGCATTTTTGATTCGAGCATCATCAGCAGTATCTAAATGTCCACCCTTATATTCCAGAACAAAAATTGAGCCATCAACGAGTTCAGCAACAAAGTCTGGATAGAAATAATCTTTTTCTGTTGGTAACCAAAACGAAGTATTCGGTTGCTTAGGAATGTTTCGCACCCAAAATTTCACCTTAGGATGTAAATCAAGAAGCTGAGCACATTTAAACTCTTCAGAAATCTTTCCTGAATCAGTCTTTTCTTTTAAATCATCGATCTGAGCATAGAAATGCTTTTTAAACTTATAGCTACCACGATAAGGCTTTCTGACTGGGTAAATTCCACGCTTAAACTCAAAACTATTTTCTAATTTTGATTCTTCTGCCACTTTCAACTCTGCAAATAAATCACTTTGGAATGCTTGTTTACGAGCAAGTTCAAAGAGTCGGTCAATCTCACGAGAAACAGCCAGTGACAATTGGAATTGAGCACGATGTAGTTGAGTCAGTGTAAATCTACGCTCATTCAACAAGTGACTAATGAGCTTGGTTAAATATGCTCTTAGCTGGATTTGCGTTAATCCTGCCCTTCTTGTTTTCCGATCTAACCAATTCAACAAATCATTTTCGGTGATTGGTGTTGGCATATCGTCAAATTGAATCTGTTGGCTATTGAGTAATTCATAACTCAATTGCTCTTCTTCAAGATTTAGATCAATCGCAAAGCTATTCACAGTTTCACGTATATTAAACCCTTCCAATTGAACTGGATAATCTAATAGATTCCATTCAACCGAATCTTCAATAGTTTCTTTGTCTGCAACTTGCCATTCACCATCAATAAATAAGCCTAATTGCGGAATAAGCGCAAATGTGGCATTCCAATTTTCAGGTGCTTGATGTGCTTGTCGCTCAGCACGAGCTTCTTTGAAAACTTCTTGTATTTGAGTCTTTTGTTTCGGCGTCGCTTTTTCAATTACAGCTTTTTCAATTTGATCAAACTCTTCATCAGTCGTCCCTTTATTAATAATTAAGGACGTACCTTGGCTATTTTCTCTCGTTTGAATCGCTGGTTGTAAATTAGTGGGAATAAGTTCAGGTGTAACAACAAATGGAATAGAGACCATGACTTCAGGAGTTTTTGGTTGAGTAGTCCCTTGACCTGTAGTTCCTAAATCCAGTTCAGGTTGTGGATTTGCCACAATCGAGGCTTCCGCTTCCCATTTATCAAAGCCCATATTTTGCACCATACGGTCTTTAAGAAGCATGGTGGCTTGAGCGATTGAACTTGAGACAACGTGAGCATATGCTTTATTGAGTTCATCATTCTGACGTAGTTTTGCATACGGCATACGTAAGACACGACCTAACAACTGCTCTACATCAGTTGCAGAGTTGATATTTTGTAAACTCGCAAGTACATAGGCAAATGAGCAATCCCAACCTTCTTTCAGGGCTTCGACTGTAATCACAATTTTGACTTTACTCTGAGGACTAAAGAGATTTTCATCTTCTAGCTCTTTGGTTTGCCCTGTAGAGATCGCAATCCAGTCTTCAGTGATATTTTCATACTCATCTAGTAAGTGTTGCTTTACAGCATCTACATTCGCCTCACCATTTTTATCTTGGGCTTGGATCAATAAAATGGGGCGAATATATTCTTTTTCACTTTGTGCAAGCACTTCTAAATTATGTCGTTGAATCAGCGCATCACGAATACAATCTTGCCAACTATTTGGATGTTCAGTTAATACGACCGGCAGCTTAATCATTTCTGCTACTTTCAATTGCGCAGCAGAAACTGAGTAAAGAACATTATTGTCTTTTGGTGTTGCTGTCAGCTCTACTAAGCAACTTGGGTTGAGACGCTTCAACGTTGGGAAGAATGTTTTTCCACCACGGTTTTTATGCGCTTCATCCACAACAACAATTGGTCTATGCAAGTTAAAGAAATTGACTAATGAATGCTTCACACGACCAATATCTTTTTCAGTTAGGAATGGTTGATACTGCAAAGTATCAACCGTTACTTTATCCATACTTTCGGCTTGTTGTGGAGTCAATTGAGTAAAGTGTTCACTCAAGGATTCATCAAAAGCATAGGCATTGCGTTGATAGGTCTTTTCTTTATCAATATTGAAGATCTGAATAGTGGTCACAATGACAATACATGACTGTCCAACATCATGCTTGTTGAGTGATTGAAGCCCGTCAATGTCACAGATTTTGATGCGATCGCCATAATAGCTTTGTAAGGCTTGTCTATAAGGGTGATTTACATTAGCAAGTGCAGCAAGTGTTTGCTGTCGAATCATATCTGTTGGTACAAGCCACAATACAATAGGACTCTTAGTATTCACATAACTCTGTGCCACTTTAGGAATACTATACGCTGCAAGCAGCGTCTTACCGCCACCCGTAGGTACACGTAGGCATACACTTGGTATTCCCTCCAATCGATCGTTATAAGCAATATTTTCTCCGACACAGCGTTTAAATGCTTTCTCCGCCCCTAATGATGCTGCCAAAGTATAGAATTGCTCTAATGCTTTTAAAGAATCTATTTGGTACTGTTTTAATTTAAGTGACATACTCAATCCTTACTGAGCTTGGTTGCCATAAAGCGAATATGGAATTTGTTTAAACTCAATGTCTAGAGCTTCAAGTCGGGCATCTCCAAGTCGTGATGCTTCGCCTATAACTACTCGTTTACCTTCATGTGCATGACATTCATTTAAGTAACTTAAAACAGATAGTGTTAATACATTACCGCCATTTGGGCGTCTGTCGCCTAGAATACCGTTATACAGAAGATAGTAAGCAACACCATCATGTGTACCTAAATACGGGCTATCAAAGCTCTCTGTTTCATTTAGGGCTGTTTTTGTTTCGAGCCACCACACATAACTTGCAAGGTCCTTAAATTTAACTTCAGCATTTAAGAAACCTTGATCATCAAATACTGGATTGCCTAAAGTGTAGAAGCTAAAACCGCCTCCACCTTGCCAATTCACAGCTGATGAAACGCCACCTTGTTCACCTTCAATCACTCTTTCAAGACGAGGAATCACATGAGTTTTTGCATGTTCTCCCATTTCGATGCCAATATAACGTCGTCCCATTTTGTGGGCTACAGCTGCTGTTGTCCCTGAACCTAAGAAAGAATCGAGAACAATATCGTTTGAATTAGTAGCTATTTTTAAAATTTGTGTAATAAGTCTTTCTGGCTTAGGTGTACTAAAGGCATCACTTCCAAAGAATACTTTTTGCTCTTTACGTGATTCATCATTATGGCCAACTTCCTCAAAAGTCCACCAAGAGGTTGGAAGAATACCATCTTGAACCTCAGATAAATAACGTTTCAATTGAGGTGCACCATCACCCTTTTTCCCCCAATAAATTCTATTATCACTGATTAACTTTGCCATATTTTCTGAGCTGGTTAACCAACATCTTCCAGCGCTAGGTAAATACTCTTTCCCTGTATTAGGATTAATTATTGGATATAAATAAGCTTGAGATAGAGTTTTAACTGTCAAATTATCAGTACGCCATCTCCCCCTACCATCGTTATCATCGTACTTATAAAGCTGATTTTGCTTCTCAGTACGTGGAAGTAAATTCCTCAAAAATTTGTCAGACTTCCGATACACTAAAATATGATCATGTGAGTCAGGGATACCCTTTGAATCATTCGCAACAGTATATTTTTTTTGCCAAACAATATTACGAACAAAATTTTTGCGAGTAAAAATTTCATCGCACAAAACTTTCAAATAATGCGCTTCATTATCATCTAGCGTAATCCAAATTGATCCATCTTCTGCCAAAAGCTCTTTAAGCAGTTGCAGACGTGGATACATCATTGAAAGCCATTGAGCATGTTCTAACTTATCGTCATAGTGCTCAAAAGCAGATTGCGTGTTGTATGGTGGATCAATGAAAATACATTTCACCTGTCCACCATATAGTGGCAACAATGCCTTCAAAGCTTGAAGATTATCCCCTTGAATAATCAGATTTTCTTTTGCTTGGTCTGCATCACCATATGCTTGTTCGAATTTTAATAAATGGTATGGAACACTTGTTGCTGTTTTTTCAGCTTGATTTCGGTTCACCCAATCTAATAGTGGCATAACAATACTGAATATAAGATAAAAATTAGTTTTATCTTAACAAAAACAGCCAAACGAAAGGGCAATTTAGTACATATTTTCTTTTCGCTTATTTTGACTTAATTCTATACTTGTTTTTCCAGATCGTAAGGCCAAAATTTCAAACACATATTGCCAGTTTTGATCTATTAACATTATCTTTGATAAATTTCTGATATTATGAAAATAGTATTAATATAAAAACTTAATTGCTTAGAGGCTTAGACATGTCGACTAAAAACCCAATAAATGAAAGTGACATTGCCACTGCTGCTGCTCGTGTGCTTCATGAAAGTTTTCTTGAAGCTGCACGCAATGGAACAGTACTGTATGTAGAGAATGATGCTTTAATGCGTAAAGCTCCAAATTGTAAACCTATATTGGTTAAACACTTATCTGGGCGTAATCCTGAGACCGCTAAAAAATTTGCCGGTAGAAAAACTTTTAAGATAAAAAAACGTAATTTTGAAGTTTCAGGCTAGATAAACTCCGATTTTAGCCTCTGTATCTTGGTAGCTAAATTAATTTTAAAATAGAAGTGTTCATATCTATATAACAGAGTCTTAATCAATATTAAAATTCTTTTTACTTAACAACATATTTAAAATTTCTTTTGTAGTATATTTACTCCATCTTTTATCACTCTCGATAATATATGAATTAATAAACAGCTCTTCCTCCGAATCAACCCAACCATATGGAAGACTTTTTGAATATAACTCCACGTTATCACTCTTATCCAACTTATCAATTCTTGCTGATATTTCATACCTAAAAACATGGTTCTTTTTAAAATCAAATTTACTATCTGACAGCTTTTCCATTTTGTATAATTGTGAAGTTGCATTTTTAGCACAATAATTTAAAATATTAAATATAACTTCTAAATTATATTTTCCTATCATTCTAGAAATTTCATAATCAAATGCATTATCTTTCTTCCATGGAATGGAATTTTTTTCACAAACTAAACCCACCAACCTATAAATATCAAAAAATCTTTGATTTAAAATAAATTCTTCAATTTCTTTAACATCATTAACTGTTATATTTGCATTAATAATGTTTGAGTATATTTCAATCAACCAACTGTCTATATCATTAAATTTTTCAGGTACAACAATCTTGCAATGATAATCAAAATTCAAATTTAAGTAGTTTTTTATTTTATTTTTTAATTCGCCATCAAGTTCTTTTTGATTTTCCATAAGTAAAGAGCGCAATTCAGCTTGTTTTAAATTACAAGAATGACAGCCTTTTATTTCTTTAATATATCCTTTTTCTATGATTTTTCTTACTAAAAATTGATTACCACTATAATTTAATGCATATAAAGAATTCCAATTTTTGAGAGTACTATTTTTATAATTTTCAATTAAAAGGTATAAATAAATTTTCTCCAAATAACTCAATTCTAAAAGTTCTAAATTTTCATTACTCAATTTACATTCGTGCTCCTGAATATCGACAATCAATTTTTTAACTTTCTTAAGATTTCTGATTTTTTTACAATCATAGCAAATTATATCTTCTCTTAATATTTTCAATTTTAAATTTTTAAAATTTGCTCTATTAGAAAAAACAAAATCAGCATAACAATTATTACAATCCTTTAATTTCTTTATAAGAAGTGATCCTGCATCCGTTACTCTCGCGGAAAGATCATCATAGCCTTCCAAATTGTATTTATTCATTAAAAATTTAGCTGTAAAAGCAAAATCAAATTTTATTTCATCTACAAATTTCCAGTAATCAAACAAAAGTTCATTATTTCCACCTTGTTTTTCTATAATTTCTAAAATTCTTGTTTTCATTTTTTCCCTTTAACTTGTATTTGATATGTTCTTCAAAATAGTACATACATATAGTACATATACTATTTAAAATATCTATTAAAATCAATTAATTGACGTTAAATAGTATAAAAAATAGGGTTATTTTTATTAATCAGCATTTTCCGAACGATCGCCTAAACTTGCAGCCCACGTTACTTTCTTGGTGATTTCAGGACGTTCTTCACGCCATAGATGTTGCAACTCTGCAACTAATAAATCATGCCCTGAACGGGTAATCAAATTTGATTTCATTATTTAGAACCATTTTCAATATACTTAAATCACATAAATTTCTTCAAAAAGCTTTGATCAGTGTACTGCGAATAACCATCCAATGTCAGCGTAATACAGGCAAATAATGTAATTGAATCTACCTTTCTCATTCAAATTAAGTCTTTTAAATATTACTTAAATTATTGCAATCGTTTATTAACACTACATATATATTTGGTACATTTGCTTACACTTCATCTTCAAATAAAAAATTAACTATTCAGCTTAAAATTACAAAAAAATATTATATTAAAATTCATATAGTTAATAATTTTATTCTGTATGTTTTTTACACAAAATTTGACAAGTAAAAAAAGTGCCTATAATATGCGCACATGTTTTATTAGCTTATTTTTTTATTTTTGTAGTTTTTCTGCAAAATACTTCAATCCCACATGTCATTTTTTGAATGACGTTCATGAATGCCCACCCTTATTGAATTTAGCAACTTTAAAGAGTTTAAGTACTGCTGTGCTTGTAACTTTTTCGGGCAATAAATTACTTGTAGCGGAGACAACATGCACAGTAGTTCAACCTCTGGGTCGAGGCTTTGCCTTAACTCATTTTTTCGTAATCTTCCAATCAAAGCCTTAGTTTTATCCACCGCATTAATTCCGTTTAGTATTAATGCAAGCAAGACCAATCAATACAATGCTGTTGTTAATTCTAGTAAATTGACAGTAGTGGCCGTTTCCAATCCGAGCATCGTGTTTAAGGATGGAAAATATAAGCATGGCTTCGGCTATGATTTAGCACATGATTATGCTGAAAGTTTAAACGCAAAACTTGAGTTTAAAACAGTCCCTGACAATGCAACTGCATTGAAAATGGTTGCACAGGGCAAAGCCAATTTTGCAATTACCACAGCAAGCATGCAGAGTATTGAAGCGAAAAGCTTAAGTTCGTTCTCTGCAAGTTGCGGTGATTTTAACAGCCTCAAAAAGAATGGTTTAAATACTGACCTGAACTGGGTATTTAAACAAGCTGATGATCCACTTACCGCAACTGCGAGTGGTTTTATTTGCCAAAGTAAGCAAAATGGCTCACTTCAGCAATTGGCGTCATTTTATAATCGTAATGTCGTAAAACAAGACGATTGGAATGTTATTCAACGTGATCTAAAATCTCGTTTACCGATTTATAAAGCAAGCTTTAAACAGTCTGCACAGAAATACGGTATAGACTGGCATTTATTGGCTGCAATTGGTTATCAAGAATCATATTTAAAACCCGACTCTGTTTCTCCCACAGGTGTCAGAGGCTTGATGATGTTGACCAATAGTACTGCCAAAGAAATGGGTGTAAATAATCGTAATGATCCTGCTCAAAGTATCCAAGGTGGGGCTAAATATTACGATATGATGTTGACGCGTTACTCTTACATTCGCAACCCTGACCGTCATTGGTATGCATTAGTTGCATATAATATGGGTCCAGGTGCTGTTGAAGGCATCCAGAAGCGTATTAAAGCACAAGGTAAAGATCCAAATGATTGGATGAACCTTTATAACTACTTAACTCGTCATCAAACGAGTAATGGTCGTTATAAGCAAGCGGTTCAATACGTTACTCGTATTCGTGCTTATCTTGAGCATATCAAAACCACACCAAAGCTTTTAGAAATCTAATCTTTCAAACTTTAGGTATTTAGCATAAAGCGTTTTGGAGCCTAGTCATTTAAAAATTTGAAATGATTTTTAATCGGCAATAAAAAAAGCTTACATTGATGTAAGCTTTTTTTGGCTCTAATTCTAAATCGTCATGATATTCACATCGAATTAGACTTTAGAAAATCCATATACAAGATAATTAAGCAGTTTGCTCTAATACTTTCTTGAATAAATCTTTTTGTTCTTGGCTAGGTTTAGCAGTTTGTAAAGCCATCAATTGAGACATATCGCCTTGTACTTTGATTTTACCTGTCATGAATGCTTGCATTGCAGCAGCCATATCAAATTCTAAGAATACTTTACGAAGTGTTTCAGCATCCATATTCAACGTTGTTTTAGCATTTGCAGAAGAACCTTTTACGATTTTACCGCCATCTAAAGCAAGTTCAGTGTTGCCATTCGTATCTGCTACAACCAAATTAATCGCTAAACCTGAAAGTGCTGGTGGTAAGTTTAAATCACCTGCTTCAGCAGTTAATTTTTCAACATTTGCAAACCAATCGTCAGTTAAAAATGCAGGCATGTTCATTCCTCAAATTATTTATTCAATTTATTGTGTCATCTATCCAGACAACATCGTGGTGAAGCATTTTGCTTGCCCAATGTTATAGCATGATAATTTCAGTTTGGGCTAAAGTTTTTTGTACGGACTGTTCATATTTGATTGGTTTTATCGTTTTATTTTTATAAATCAGGCACTCATTTCAATATGAGTACCTGATTTGATCATTTAATTGGCATAAATGATCATTCAGCTACAAAACTAAGGTTGACCACATCTAGGCGATTTTTCATCTCTTCCGTATCACACTTCATATCAAACTCACGTTCTTCATCTAATTTTTCAAAATCAAATAAGTCACGATCCGCCAGTTGAGATGGCGATACATTTTGTAATGCACCAAAAATACTATGCAAACGTTTTGGATATTGCTTATCCCAATCACGTAACATGTCATTTAAGATAGCACGTTGTAAATTTTCCTGAGAACCACAAAGGTTACATGGAATGATTGGGAACTTACGGATTTCCGCATATTTGATAATGTCTTTTTCTTCAACGTACGCCAAAGGACGAATCAAAATATTCTTTTTATCTGAAGAGAGTAATTTCGGTGGCATGGCTTTTAAGCTTCCGCCATGAAATAAGTTTAAGAAGAATGTTGCGAGAATATCATCACGATGGTGACCTAAAGCCACTTTAGTTGCACCAATCTCTTGAGCAAAACCATAAAGCGAACCACGGCGTAAACGTGAACACACTGCACAATAGGTTTTACCCTCAGGTGTCAAACGCTTGGTAATGGTATAGGTGTCTTTTTCCAAAATATAATAAGGAATATTATTTTCTTCCATATATCTTGGTAAAACATCTTCAGGGAAACCGGGTTGCTTTTGATCGAGGTTGACTGCAACCACATCAAAGTTAATCGGTGCAATACGTTTAAATTGCAACAAAATGTCAAGCAATGTGTAACTGTCTTTCCCACCAGAAACACAGACCATTACCTTGTCACCTTCCTCAATCATTTTAAAGTCACGAATCGCATGACCCACCTGACGACGAAGTTTTTTCAAAAGACGATAATAAGCCGAACTCGTTGGAAGTTCTGGTTTGAAATTAAATCCTTGTTCGGACTCAACTGGCGAGTACATAGACGCGTTTTACCAAAAAAAAAGACTGCGTAATTTTAGCTGATTTGTTCGTTCATCGCATCTAAAGATTTTTTATTTTTGCATTATATTTTATTTGGTCATATTCCTGTCTTATTCACACATCTAAAATAGACCGTTAAGTTCAAATTATAGCCAAGGTGCTTATCTTTTGGACTTTTCCACAGTTTTCCACAAAACCTGTGGATAAAATTGTGGATTGTTCAGGGCTTGACAATCGTTTCTCACGCTACGATGGGCTTTCTATTTAAATTGATCATTTTTTAACCAGTATTTTTAGTTAATAATTTTCAATAACTTAGACTAGTCAATAGGTAGTTTTCAAAAAAAAATTAAAATTTTTTTTGATTAATATGTCTACAATTAAGACTTGCATTTTTCTGTTTGTATTGTTAAAACTCAATTCATAGTTTTTCTTGTTGATGATCTTTGATAAACTCCCAAAGGAAATTGGGGAAATATTTTAATTACTAAAAATGAAAAAATTGATTACGGGTTCACTGGTGTCTTTTTTGGGGTGTATGAGCTTTGCTTCATTTACATCACAAACTTTTGCTGGTCAAATTTATTTTTATAAAGATCAAAATGGCACAACTTTACTCACCAACCGTAAAACCTCAGATCGTTCGTTACAAAAAGTCAAAGTGACTTATTACAAAGACAGCAATATTCATAGTTACAGCAATTGGGGAAATTCAGAATCCTCTGTCCTGCCAAGCTATAGTAAAAATAAAAACTCTTTTGACAGCATTATTCGTCAGGCAGCACAAACGCACGGTGTTTCAGAGGGTTTAATCAAAGCCGTCATGCACACCGAATCTGGCTTTAATTCAAATGCCAAATCTCCTGTCGGTGCACAAGGTTTAATGCAATTAATGCCAGCAACCGCACGACGTTTTAATGTGTCCAACTCCTATGACCCACAGCAAAACATTTACGGTGGCGCAAAGTACCTCAGTTGGTTAATGAAGCGTTTTAATGGCAATACCAATTTGGCTTTAGCCGCTTATAATGCGGGTGAAGGCAATGTCGATAAATACGGTGGTATTCCCCCATTTCGTGAAACTCAAGACTATGTACGACGTGTCACAAGTCGTTTAAATAATCTATATTCAGGTGGCTTAGGACTTTCTGCAAGCAACACCAGTAATAGCAATGCATCGACTACTGGGCAAATCATTGCTCAATCAAATCCAAATAGTAACTCAAACACTCGTTCAAATAATGAAAGTAGCCCTCAACTCAATAATGCTTCAAACATTCAACAGGTAAAATATAACCCTCGCCCAATCATTGTTTCGTCGGATGGTACGTATACTGATGCACCTGCAGGCTCATACGCAACCGCACATGCGAGTGCATCTGCACATATTAGTATCAGTAACTGATTTTTTTGAATTATCCATATGCTTTAGGTTTTGTTTTACTCTATCTAAATCTAATTTAAATCGATGATCGGTAAACAAACCTATCAATTATAATTTTCACAATTTTTAACAATACATTTAAAAGCTCCGATTTTCTCTTTATGAGAGAATCGTTTTTTATCGTATTCGAAATAAATAATATATTTAGGGCTAACTATTCAAATCAGCTGATTCTTCAAAATACCCCATGGATAGTTTTTTCCAATTATTCTTGAATTTTAATCATCTAAACCTCATATTCCTAAACATGATTTATTTTTGATAAGTCACTTATCTATTTTTAAAAGAGGATTTATCCCATGATGCGGATTGGTTTGTTTTTGCTAACCAACCTCGCGGTACTGGTTGTAGCTGGCCTTATCCTATCTATATTAGGTGTTGGGAGTTACCACGGCGCTGGCGGTCTTAAACTAGGCAACCTGATGGTCATCTGTTTGGTATTTGGTATGGTAGGGTCTTTAATTTCCCTATTTATGTCAAAATGGATGGCGCTTAAAACGACAGGCACTGAATTAATTGATCCAAATGCTCCTCGTAGCCAAGCTGAAGTTTGGTTATTGCAAGAGGTTGCTCAACTTTCTCAACGTGCTGGTATCCAAATGCCAGATGTTGGTATCTTCCCTTCATATCAATCCAATGCCTTTGCAACAGGTTGGAATAAGAACGATGCGCTCGTTTCTGTTTCAACAGGTTTATTGGAACGTATGAACAAAGATGAACTTCGTGCAGTGCTTGCGCACGAGATTGGTCACGTTGCCAATGGTGATATGGTCACCCTATCGCTCATTCAAGGTGTCGTAAACGCCTTTGTCATGTTCTTTGCTCGTGTTGCGGGAGATTTTATTGACCGTACTCTCTTTGGTCGTGAAGAAGGTGAAGCCCCTGGTATCGCATACTTTGTGATTTCTATGGTCTTAGACATCGTATTTGGTATTTTAGCCTCTGCAATCGTGATGTGGTTCTCTCGTCACCGTGAATACCGTGCCGATGAAGCGGGCGCGCAACTGGCAGGTAAAGAAGCCATGATTTCGGCATTGTTACGCTTACAAGCTGAATCAGAAATGCCTGATCAAATGCCAAAAGAAATGAAAGCTTTCGCAATCGCTGAAGGTAAAGAACAAGGATTTAGCCTAGCTGCTTTATTCCAAACTCACCCAAGCATTGAACAACGTGTTGCAGCTTTACGCCAATTGAATTTGCCTTAAGTAAAATATTTAGAGTTTAATCAACAAAGCCTCCTAGATGGAGGCTTTGTTATTTACAAGGTCAATCAAAAATTAAAATCCGCCATTTTCGATAAAAACCACTCATCACCGTCTACTTTGTCTGGAAGCTTTGATACCAATCCCACAGCATTTGTACACCAAACCACATAGCAATCCCAATCAAGACCAGAACAACCAGTCCTAAAATATCTGGAATATGAATCCATAACCACGCCACTACTGGATTTCTCCAGAAAGCCGAAGTTTGTTGTTTTTGTTCTAATTTTTCATGCAGAAATGGATGTACCACATGATCATCACTCTGAATTTGATATTCATTCCGAATATGTTCATGTACGACGTCCAAAGCTTTACGACTAGGGCGAATAAAAATATCAAACAAAGTTCCAGCAATTGGAATACACCCTACGATGCCATCCATCACCGCTAATTTTAGTACACCATTCAATTTTTCTTGGGGTACCCCAATTTGCTTGGCTTTATATACGGCATAACAAGTCATAGCAAAACCAGCAATATCTCCAGCAACAGGAATCGTACTGAGTGCGGCATCTGCACCGACCCCTTGCTTGGTAAATGGAATCCGAACCACTGAATCCATCATATTGGCAAATTTAGCCAAATCACGTTCGAGTCTTATCACTTCTTGAGTCGATAATTTTTTTTCTGTGCTCATGCAATAATCATTTTTTAAGTATAAACGTAAAATTAATCATAACGAATAAATTCAGTATCTTGTGTATAAATTTGATATTTGACTCACATTTGACATTACTAAGGAGAACGTTCTAAACAAATAAAAGGCTAAACATTTACATGGATAGCCTTTTAAATGTGCTGCTACTCAGGTGAATCTAGTTAATCTAAAAATCTGACGACAGCACCCTCTTGCACTTTACGCCCCAAATCATTGGCATCCCAATTGGTCAAACGAATACAACCATGAGAGGCTGTTTTTGAAATTGACGATGGATTTGGTGTTCCATGAATACCAAATGTCGGTTTACTTAACGCAATCCACATATTCCCCACAGGCCCATTAGGTCCAGGTGGCAATGATAACTTCTTCTTATTCCCCGCTTGTACAAAGTTTTTCGGGTTATACATATATACTGGATTAGGTGCAACTTTAATCACTTTATGTGTCCCCTTTGGCGATGGTGTACCCGATGCGCCAATAGTTGCGGGGAATGAAGCGATCATTTGATTTAAATGATTATATAAATATAGTTGCCGAGCTGGTTTATGCGCAATAATTAAAGAAATATCTTGAGGAAGATCGTTGCGAACGATAGGTACATTAATCGTCTCACCGACTTTTCTAAAATTCGCTTTAGGATTGATCTGCCTTAAAAAGTCTTCATCAATATGAAACTTCTCACCGAGCATTTCAGTGACCCGCGTATAGTAAAGCCCTCTCATTTTTGCTTGTTGAGCATAATTACGCGGAATTGCTTTTGCATAAGGGCCTTTAATATCCTCTGCGCTAATCTGATAAGCAGTAAAAGCAGCAGATTTTTGATTTTTAAGTAAACTATCCCAAGTCTGCTTATCCAATTCACCACTAATCGGCAACCCTTGGATCTGCTGATATGCTGCAAGTGCTTTTAAAAAGTTTTTCCCGCTTTTTCCATCAATTGCACCAGGTGAGGCATGCAGATTATTCAACATGACTTGTGCACGTGCATAAACAGGAAATTGTCCGCGCCCTAAATGAGCAGACCAATTTGCTGTATTTATACCATTCAAAGACCAATCTTGTTTTGAATTTTCAGAAATAGATTCTTGATTATTTTCAGTTTTCTTATTTTGTTTCGCAAATGCTTGGACTTGAATATTTAACCCAACAAGGCAGATGATACAAATAAAGTTCGGCAGAAACTTGCCCATATTAAACTCGCTTATGACTAAATATTATAATTGATTTAATATTTATTAATTAAACTTATTTAAAACACACTAAAGCATGTTTAAATCACTGTTTTTAAATAAATTAAAATCAATAACATTCTACCTCATAACTGAATAATTTAATCACCAAAACAGTACGTAAATAGAACTTTTACATGATGCTATTATCATTTTTTAACAAAAATATGCAATAGCACAAATTATTATTACGCAATTAAATTTATGTTTTTTATGTTCAACTGTATATTTCATTCTATTATTGACTCTACAGATGATTTTATAAATGTAATCATTAACACTTTAATATGACAGTAACATAACCAGATTGCATAAATTATAGGCTTTAGGGCTGTTTTTAATCATTTAATTCTGCTTATTGATTAGAAATTGCTGTTATCATTTTAAGGTGTAATGGATTATTATCTCTTTTATTTGTCAGTAAGAATTGCCTTGAATACGATCTCTTTGCTTCAGCCAGATGACTGGCATGCTCACCTCCGTGATGGTCTTGCTTTACAACGTACAGTTCCTGATTTAGCCAAACAATTTGCTCGCGCAATTTGTATGCCGAACTTGGTTCCACCTGTTAAAACGGTTGAAGAGGCAAATGCCTATCGTGAACGTATCATGGCGCATGTTCCTGAAGGTATTCAGTTTGACCCGCGTATGGTGCTTTATTTTACCGATCAAACTTCACCGACTGAAGTGCGTAAAATTAAAGAATCTGAACATGTAAACGCGATTAAGCTCTACCCTGCTGGTGCAACCACCAACTCTGACAACGGTGTAAGCGATATTCGTAAAGTCTATGCTGTGATTGAACAACTTGAAGAACATCAAGTTCCATTATTGTTGCATGGCGAAGTCACTCACAATCATGTCGATATTTTTGATCGTGAAAAACGCTTTTTAGATGAAGTGCTTGCACCTTTATTGCGTCAATTTCCAAAATTAAAATTAGTTTTAGAGCACATTACCACCAGTGAAGCTGCGCATTTTGTTCTTGAACAAGATCGTAATGTTGCGGCAACGATTACACCGCAACATTTATTATTTAATCGTAATGATATGCTGGTGGGTGGTGTAAAACCGCACTTTTATTGTTTACCTATTTTAAAACGTCAAACTCATCAGCAAACTTTACTTGAAGTTGCAACCAGTGGAAATCCTAAGTTTTTCCTTGGAACGGATAGTGCACCACATTCTAAAAATGCCAAAGAAAATGCATGTGGTTGTGCAGGTTGTTATAGCGCACCAACTGCGATTGAGCTTTATGCACAAGCTTTTGACCAAGTGGGTAAGATCGAACGTCTAGAAGGCTTTGCAAGTATGTTCGGTGCAGACTTCTATGGTTTGCCTCGCAACACAAATAAGATTACTCTTGTCAAAGAAGATCAGGTTATCCCTGAAAGTTTAGATTATTTGAATGGTGAACAAATTATCCCGCTCTATGCTGGAAAAACCATTCAATGGAGAAAGGTGTGACAACTGAAACATTATCTGTGATTGGACAACGTTTTCGTGGTTTTTTACCCGTCGTTGTTGATGTAGAAACAGCAGGTTTTAATGCGGATACTGATGCATTGCTAGAAATAGCATGCATCCCTATTGTCTATGATGCTGATGGAAAATTTGTACCAGGTGAAGCGCATCATGCGCATATTAACCCGTTTGAAGGTGCAAATTTAGATCGTCGTTCATTGGATTTTATCGGTGTAGATCCATTTAACCCAATGCGTGTTGCGATGGCAGAAGATGAAAAATCTGCGCTGAAGCGCATGTTTAAAGCGGTCAATGAAGTGCGTCGTGCGCAACACTGCACTCATGCAGTCTTGGTTGGGCACAATGCACACTTCGATTTAGGCTTTTTAAAAGCTGCCATCGCACGAACTGGCACTAAAAATCAAAACCCTTTTCACAGTTTTTCTGTATTTGATACAGTGACTTTGAGTGCGGTAATGTTTGGTCAAACTGTATTAGCAAAATCATGTATTCAAGCAGGAATTGAGTTTGATGGTCATGAAGCACACTCTGCTTTATATGACACACAAAAAACAGCTGAACTGTTTTGCTATATTTTGAACAAACTCGCTCCACACTTACTTGACACTTTGATGGCGGATCAATAAGATAGCGCCATCTTCTAAACGTCCCTATCGTCTAGAGGCCTAGGACATCGCCCTTTCACGGCGGTAACCGGGGTTCGAATCCCCGTAGGGACGCCATCTATTTTATAATTATTCAAATTCCTTACTCTCTGTCACTACCTTTATAAATATTTAGTTTTCTTAGACTTTCATCTCTGTTTTTATATTTTATTTTGTGAATTTTCACGTTTTCCTTTAAAATAATGCTTTAAAACTGTTTCTCCATCTCTATGCAATCTCCCGATCAATCAAATCAGCAGTCAAATTTCGACAATCATGCTGATGGACAGTCTATTGTCTTAAAAAGATCCATGACCAGACGTCATCTGATTATGCTGTCTTTAGGTGGTGCCATTGGTACTGGTTTATTTTTAAGTTCTGGTGAAGTGATTGCACAAGCAGGTCCTATCGGTGCAGTCATTTCCTATATCATCGGTGGCTTAATCGCCTATATGGTCATGCTGTGTCTCGGTGAACTTGCTGTCAACCAACCTGTGACAGGTTCATTTGGTGCATTTGCTTCTCGGAATATTGGTCCAGGCACAGGCTATATGGTGTCATGGATGTACTGGCTGGGCTGGTCAGCAACATTAGGCACAGAATTCACTGCTGCTGCGATGCTGATGCAGGAATGGTTTCCCACCACATCTATTTGGTTATGGACGCTGGTCTTTATTGTTGCAGTGTTAATTTCCAATCTGACTTCAACTCGTTTCTTTGCTGAGTCTGAGTTTTGGCTTTCATTTGTCAAAGTGGCGACCGTGCTGGTCTTTATCTTACTGGGGCTTGCAGCGATCTTTGGTTTGATTCCTTTTCATGGTTATGAATCTGCACCTTTATTTAGCAATTTAACCGCACATGGTTGGTTACCCAATGGGTTATTCCCGATTTTTGCCACCATGTTGATTGTGAATTTTGCATTTAACGGTACAGAAATGATCGGGATCGCGGCAGGTGAAACAGAAAATCCTGAAAAAAATGTCCCCAAAGCGATTCATGCTGCTGTTTGGCGTCTGATGATCTTCTTTGTAGGAACGATCATTGTGATCAGTTCACTGCTTCCATACCAAGATGCAGGTTTAGCTGCACACGGTGAAGGCATCAGTAATAGCCCCTTTGTATCAGTATTTAACTTGATCGGGATTCCATACGCTGAAGATATTATGCGTTTTGTAATTATCACTGCATTACTTTCTACAGCAAACTCAGGTTTATATGCAGCTTCTCGTATGATGTGGGCTTTGTCTGTTCAAAAGCAATTACCAAAAGTATTTTCTAAACTGACCAAATCTGGCACACCTGTCATTGCAATTCTTGTCACTATGATTGGCGGTTTACCTGGATTATTGTCTGAACAGTTTGGTGCAGATGTCATCTTTAAAAATCTACTAGGGGTTGCTGCCTTTACTATGGTGATTGTATGGATGAGTATCTGTTGGAGCCAATTTAATTTCCGTCGCAAATGGCTCGCCGGTGGCAAAACGTTAGCCGATTTAAAATTTAAAACGCCTTGGTACCCATTGGTTCCTATTCTTGGTTTTATTACCTGTACCGCAACTGGTTTAAGTATGGCGGCAGATCCTGAAATGTTGTCTGGTTTTATTGGTTGCTTGTTATTTATGGCAGCCTGTTATGCAACTTACTATTGGTTGTATCATAACAAAGAAAATTAGATCTATTTTAAACCAGCTTCGGCTGGTTTTTTATTGAAAGGGCTGTGAAAAAACAATATCTAGTTTTTTTAAATAAGGTTCATCACGTTTGGTTTTCTGTTGTTTCTGAATGTTAAATATCCATATACCCGCAATAATAAACATTAAAATTTGAATAAATAAACGCACATTCGTCGCAGGTAAAAAATTTAAACCGGTCATCGCGAGAATGCTGATCGATAATGGCAAAAACACTTGATTAGAGTTTGAATTTTCCTTAATTTCAGGAAGCTCTCTTGTAACGACTTGTTCAAAGGAGTCAACAGAAGTGTCTTCTAAGCGTTCAAAATAATCTTGTAATTTTTGATAAAAAAGATGTAAATCAACATGCGGATCACCAACCTGATGCAGTCGTACTTTTAAAATAAGATAAATTTTAAATAAACTTTCAGGATGCAAAGGAAAGACTGTATCACTGCTCTCTTTGATCGCTTGCAATTGTTTTTTTAAATGGCTGGATGCACTTTCAGCTAATAGTTTTTCGAATACAAGGATAATGTCATCCGTTTTAACCTGAATACGCTTCTCATCACAATAATATTCAAACCAACTCTTATATTTTTGTAGCACTATTGAATATTGATACAAACGATCTCCAACATTAAACTGATTAACTTCAAAATCGATTTGCTCAATAAAGTGATCTAAATTCACCATTAACAGTTTTTCCCCAATTTTTTGGTTATTTTCTTAATATTTTTAAATGATTGTTATTTAAACACTTAAGCTAGTTACTGTCAAAAATTACTTTGACAGTTGCCACATTTATCATTAATATACGCATCACCTCATAACGTCCCTATCGTCTAGAGGCCTAGGACATCGCCCTTTCACGGCGGTAACCGGGGTTCGAATCCCCGTAGGGACGCCATATTCGAGATTGTTTCGCGATGAAACATCTCATCAAAAAGCCTGAGCAATACGACTCAGGCTTTTTTATATCTAGTGATTTATCGAAAGCATTTACAACAAACTCAACGATCAACTATCTCCATGTTTTTTCTTTATTTTTAAAAATAAAATTATATAGCATACATTTATAGTGATGATTATTTAGCATAAAAACCACGCAGTCATTGCACTATTTATCAATTGGACTAAAATATCGCGCTTCTCGTTTTATTTAACTTCGACACTTATGCAGCCATCACCTCATCCACATGATGCCTCCCCTACATCATCGCCACTAAAACGTGCAATGACGACACGCCATTTGGTGATGATCTCGCTTGGTGGTGCGATTGGCACAGGACTTTTTTTAGGTTCTGGTGAAGTGATTGCCCAAACTGGCGCAATTGGTGCAATTATCTCCTATATCCTTGGTGGGATTATTGCCTATATGGTGATGTTGTGCTTGGGTGAGTTAGCTGTACACATGCCTGAGTCTGGCTCATTTGGCACCTATGCTTCCAGATATATCGGTCCAGGTACAGGTTATACCGTGACATGGTTATACTGGCTAACATGGTCTGCCACTTTAGGTACAGAATTCACTGCTGCTGCCTTGCTGATGCAGGAATGGTTTCCACATATTTCGATGTGGCTCTGGACCATTATTTTTGCCGCAATCGTTTTTGGCTTAAATATGAGTTCTACCAAATGGTTTGCTGAGTCTGAGTTTTGGCTCTCCCTAGTGAAAGTGATCACTGTCGTTGCTTTTATTTTAATTGGTTTATTGGCGATTTTTGGTATTGTGAATTATCAAGGTCAAGAAACAGCCCCATTATTTAGCAACCTCACTGCTGCAGGTTGGTTCCCTCAAGGCTTATTCCCAATATTCACCACCATGCTCATTGTGAACTTTGCCTTTTCAGGTACAGAGCTGATCGGTGTTGCGGCTGGTGAAACTGAAGACCCTGCTAAAAATGTGCCTAAAGCAATCAATACTGCGATTTGGCGTCTGCTGATTTTCTTTGTTGGAACAATTATTGTCATCAGTGCATTACTTCCACATGAGATGGCAGGTTTAGACGCACATGGCGTCAGCAGTAGTCCATTCGTTACTGTGTTTAATCATATTGGGATTCCATACGCAGAAGATATTATTCGCTTTGTGATCATTACTGCTTTACTCTCTGCTGCCAATTCAGGCTTATTTGCTGCCTCACGCATGATGTGGTCACTTTCAGCCAAGAAGCAGCTTCCAAGCATATTCTCTAGAGTCAATGCACGTGGTATCCCTTACATCGCAGTCATTGTGACAATGTTTGGTGCTTTACCTGGCTTACTTTCAGAACAATTTGCACCTGAAACAATTTTTAAGAACTTACTCGGTGTCGCTGCATTTACCATGGTCGTGGTCTGGATGAGTATTTGTCTTAGCCAATTTAACTTTAGACGTGAATGGTACAAACAAGGTCATACTAAAGCTGAACTTGGCTTTGCTGCACCATTATTCCCCATCGTACCGATTCTTGGCTTTATCTTCTGTTTAATTACCTGTATCAGCATGGTCTTTGACCCAGAAATGGTTGTTGGTTTTATTTGCTGTATGATCTTTATCATCGCTTGTTATATTAGCTATGCCGTACTCTATAAAAATAAGAATGAAATCTCATAAGGTTTCATTCTGAGCAATAGCAAAAAAGTGCAGCAATCGACTGCACTTTTTTATTTTCACCATTTGTATCAGAATGGCAAACTTTTAATAGACACCTCAACATCAATCCAAACTTTGGGATGCTATTAAAATAACTTCATTTCATGGATATAACTGAAAGTTGGAACTGTAAACGCACTTTCAATTTATATGGCTTAAAAATGGTTGAAAATTCTTCATAATTTAAGCAATTTTCCAATATTGCTGTGTTTTTAAACATCTAAACATTATTTCAGTTTTTATTGCAGAAAAAGGTTTGACACTTTTCCATATTCACCCTAATATACGCCCACCTCTGAAACGACCCTATCGTCTAGAGGCCTAGGACATCGCCCTTTCACGGCGGTAACCGGGGTTCGAATCCCCGTAGGGTCGCCATTAATTAAATGGTTTAGTTTCTAAATTCAAAGGTTTGCCTCATTTGTCCCTATCGTCTAGAGGCCTAGGACATCGCCCTTTCACGGCGGTAACCGGGGTTCGAATCCCCGTAGGGACGCCATATTCGAGATTGTTTTACAATGAAACATCTCATAAAAAAGCCTGAGCTACGACTCAGGCTTTTTTACGTCTGCATCTATCATTTTAAATAACACTCAAATCAATTTTCTTAAATATCATTGAACCGTAATTAATTGCTTAGAATTAAAAATAGCACTTGGTGCAATCACCTTTTCATCTAAAGGAATTTTTTGCCCATAACGCTGTTTCATCAATGCTTTCACACTTGGATCACTAAGATCAAAACTTTTTAATTGGGCTAAGGGTGCTAATTCTATTCCCAACGCATCTTTATAGGCTTTCCACACAATTTCAGAACAGTAAATCGCATCATCATTCCATTCAAAATAGATGTCATACGGTTTATTTAAATATGCCTCTGCATCTTTAACCAATTTATTTTGCTGACTTTGCGTTAAATCCACCCGATAGCGTTTTACAACGTAGGCTTTATTAACTCCTCGATCAACCCATTGTTTTAATGGTGTATATTTCACAGGCTGTATAGCTTCCAATACCCAAGTCTGCCCTTGCATATTTACAATCAGCCCCATATGGCTATAGGGTGAATGCGTTGCCTTTTGAATCACTTGGCTTTGTGCAGATTTGGAGGTATGAAAGATAATATCGCCTGTCTTATAGGGCGCTGAATAAGCAAATGCAGAAATGAAACTAAGACCCAATACTAAATATCTATTCATCACAGCAAACTTTATTATTGATTCCCGTAATGTATGTAAGTTAATCCATCTAAGCAAGTTGTAAATCAATCACACATAAAAAAGGAGTATAGCCAAACATCACTCTACTCCTTAGTGTTTAATCCTAAGACCTAATTAAGGCACGGTTTTATTCATCATTTAAAGCACATTCAAAGCTACTAGGATTTTGACCACAACGTACTTTCTTTAAGATCTTCATCATCGCTGGGTCATAATAGCCCTCTTTGGTCATTGCAATTCGTGCTTCACGCATGATTTTAATATAGCCTGGTTTATCTGCCTCACGAATATCAAACCAATACTTCTCAGGAACTTCTTTTTCTAATTTATCAACAAATTGGAACGCAGGAGAAAGCTGTTTTGAAATCATTTCACGTGCAATAGGTCCCAAGCCAGCAGGGAATTTATTGCGATGCATAATCAACGTCCCTGTGACCTGAATCAGTGGGAATTTGATAATTCCACCGACCACATTGCCATTTTTATCCGTCATACCCTTTCTGAGTTCTAGAGGTTTAAATAACAAAGCAGGCCCCGCCATAATATCGACTTCTTTGTTATTAAACTTACCGCCTACCGTGAGTAAATCGACAGAAACAGGTTGTGCTCCAACATTTTGAACCAGTTTCTTTTGAGTCGCATCAAAATTCATCACAGCAACTTTTTTACCTGCGGCTTTGGCTAAGGTATCAATTTTACGATCATTGACCATGATATAGGCAGCACCCAATGGCACGATACCAACAATTTCATAATCTTTATTGACCATTTTGGCATCGTATTCTGGGCGTGCCAATAACTGAATCACTGACGTGAGTTGCTTATAATTTTGCACTGCACCAATTGCGTCAATACTACCCACAAAGGGGTTAAATTGTCGTGCACGGATATTACTGATTCCTGCACCATCACACCGTTTACTACGAAAATCTTCTGTGAGTACACGCTCATCGGTATACACTTTGAGTTGAATATCCGTGGAAGCCTTTTGTTTTAATTTTGGATAATCTAAATCAATTTGCATGGACAACTTAGTTGGGCGTGTCATTTTCATATTCACACCAAACTCTTTGGCAATCTGCGTGATACGAGGCATTTCACTGATATAACTGGTGGCTTGCTCAAAAGCTTCGCTGTTTGCCCCATCAGGTGAATAAACACATAAAGTGACTGTTTTAGGAATTTGCTTCCAGACCTTAGGGTCATTCATCAGCACTTTAATTTTATTTTTAGAATGCTCTGATAAGGTTAAATCCAATTTTGATGCAGGCGCTGCTAGTATCTGTTGTGGAACAAACAATGCTGTACATAATGAAAGTGAAATAATCTTAAAACCCAACAATAACTTAGGTTGAAATGCTTTTTTATTTTCTGATCTATGATCATTTTGCATACGCATGACATTGTCCATAATGATGTTATTTTCCGATTCTTTTAGCTTAATCTTTATGACGTATATTTAAATTGACTTAAATAAATCCAACATTTGTCAGAAAAGATAGAGCGCCTTTATCAAAATCAAAATTCACTTTTTAAGTCTATATTTCAATCATATATTGTACATAGACATAGTAAAGTCTCTTCCTCCTTTGGTCGGTTTAATTCGATACAAGAAAAATTAAAGTAGTTATGCTAAATCAGCAGTTGCATATAAATGCCTTAAGATATTGTTTTTTTAGCCAATAAAAAAAGCTCCCGAAGGAGCTTTTTTATTTAGAATAAATTATTCGTTATCAAACCATCATTAAATGATGATTTGATTGTTTTTCAATAATTCATCCAAAGTCACATCAGTTGTTTGGTTGTTCAACACTAACAATTCAGTGCTTTGATAGCTGTCTGCTGTACCGTCACGGTCGATCGAAATCACCGCTTGGTCTGCATCGGCATCATAGCTTACAGTGAGGTATTCACTGATATTTTGAAGCGTTGCATTGTTGTCAAGCAAGTCTGAAATATCAATCTGATCCGCAGCTGTGAAGTGATCTAATGTTGTTAACGAGTTGCCACCAGTGTTGTCATCACTTAACACATTGAAGATTACATCATTGCTTAAGCTATCTTGTGAAGTTGTAGTTTGATCTTTGTGGTCCGTATCTAGTACATCATCACCCAATGAGAAGGTAGCCATTTTTGCAGATGCCTGATCCAGTGGTTTTGGTGTAATGGTCACATCTACCACAACATCAACACTCAATTTACCATCAGATACTGTTACTACAAATTTATCTGAACCAAATGCTGCACCAGGTTCATAGACAAATGTACCATCTGAATTGATTGTAATCTTCGCACCTTTGTCTGAAGCTTTGGCCGTATAAGTCAAACTATCACCATCAACATCATTGGCATTAATTTTCCCACTAAACTGACCAAATTGCTGCACTGTAAAGCTTTGGGCCTGTGCTGTTGGTGCATCATTTACATTTTCAACGTGTACAGGAATTTTTGCTTCAGTTACTCCACCCTGACCATCATCAATCACTACCGTGATGTAATCTATACCAGAGAAATTTTGCTTACCTAAGTAAGTAATCTTCCCATCTACAATTGATACATCGCCATTTGAAGCACTAACAGAATACGTTAATTTACTTAAATCAGTATCAATATCATCAACAGTTAAATAATCACTTAAATCGAAGGTTTTTTTAGTTTCTTCTACTGCATTTACATCATTAATTACTACAGCAGTAGGTGCATCATTGACTGGCGTTACTGTTACAGTCACATCCACTGTTGATGAACCACCATCCTCATCAAAAATGGTCATTTTGAACGTATCTGTTCCAGCAAAGTCTAGTTTTGGTTTATAAATCCATTGACCATTTTCAAACACCACCTCACCATTTTTTGGTTTATTGGCTTCAATATCATCATATTTGAATTGGATTTTATTACTGTCCACATCTGAGCCAGTAATTTTAATCACATAATCAGTATCTTCAGCAATGGTTGTAGTGACAGGATTACCAACTGGTGCATCGTTAACTGAAGTCACTTCAACTGGTACCAGTACTTTCACCCACTGCCCAGTAGAATCCTTAACTTCGACAACAAATGTGTCTTTACCAAAATAATCTTTATTTGGTTTATAGAAAATTGTTCCATCTGGATTGGTGATCAATTTACCATTTTTTGGATCAGTGCTGATACGGAAATCTTTAGTCAACTCACCATTCAGTTTGATAAATCCTGAAATATCCTGACCCAAATGATCTTCTGTAACCGTGATCAGATCAGCAGTCGCATCATCATAGCCCTCGACTTTTAAGATCACATCAAATTCAGTTTCAACATTACCATCGGAAACTTTGACAGTGATTTTCTCTGTTGGATCTTCGATACCTGCAGGTGGCTGATAGGTATAAGCGCCTGTTTTTGGATCAGTAATGGTTAATGTACCACCATTTTTGGTTATGAATACATTTGGATCACTTGTACCCACAAAACTGTATGTTAGCTGATCGCCATCAACATCTGTAGCTTTGAAGAATCCATCCACAGGTATATTTGCAGGTGTCGCAATCTCGATATCTGAAGCCACTGGTGCATCATTGACTGGTGCAACCTCAATGGTCACCGGGATTTTACTGATCGTACCATCTGGATTTTTGACATTGACAAAGAAGCTGTCTTTACCAAAGAAATCCTTATTTGGTATATAGGTAAATGTACCATCAGGTTGAACAGTCACTGTACCAAATTTCGGTTGAGTATGACCTTGATAATTACTGCCATCCAACTTGATTGAATCGGTAATTGTTTGATCTTCCTGAACATCAAAGTTTTGAGTTCCTTCAATCTTCACTTCAATGGTTGTTGGTGGATTCTTTCCATCAGTGACAATGATATTGAAATCATCACCAAGGTCTTCCTTACCTGGATCAGGTACATAAATATAATCACCTGTATTTGGATCTACAGTCACCGTACCGTTGACAGGTGGGTTATTTGGATCTAATTCATAGTGAATATCTTCATCATTTGGATCAATCGGTGAATCTTCTGGCAGTTCAGGCTTATCTTCTGCACCATCAACACCTTTTGGTGTCACAGTAATGTTGACAGGCACTTCAACCGTTTTACCATTTTCATCGGTCACGGTAATCACAAAATTGTCATTCCCGAAATAATCCGGATTTGGCGTATAGGTATATTTACCTGTAACTGGATCTACATTCACCTTACCGTTGGTTGCTTGCTGGCTGACCACATAACTGTCTATTGCAATACCTGCTTTAGAAATCACCATACCCTCAACGGCTTTATCTTGCTCAGTCGTTTTCGACTCTGCTGAAGCAGTCAATTTATAGTCAATATTGATGGTCAGTGTGAAATCATCTGTCGCATTTACTGTCGCACCATCATTCACAACAAAATCTATAACATCCTGACCTGTAGCACCCAGTTTGGCCTGATAAGTATATTTACCCGTTGCCGTATTCAGGATCAACGTTCCACGGTCAGTCTCAATAGTTACTGTACCATTGCCATTATCCGTTACGTTTTGACTAGGTTTTGCACTATAAGTGAATTTGTTACTGTCAACATCGGTTGCAACCAAGCCACCACGGATGATTGCACCTTCATTGGCAATAATGCTTTCGTCCTGTCCAATTGGGGCATCATTGACTGGTGCAACTTCAATCGGAATAATCACTTCTGTCACACCGCCTTTACCATCAGAAACGGTCAGCACAAAACTGTCTTTACCAAAATAGTTATGCTTTGGTGTATAAATAAATTTGCCTGTTACTTCATCATAAACCACAGTACCGTTCGATGCTTTGCCCACAGATAAGATGAGATCTTTAGGGTCTGTATTATCATCAGTAATCTTTAAAATATTTTCTAGATCAATAATATAACCATTACTTATACCATCACCATCAATATCATTTACATCTTCATCAACAGCAACAAATTTAAAGTCAGCGTTAAACTCAACAGTTGGTGCAGCATTGACAAAGATATTGACTGTGACGAAGAATGGCTCACCGCCTGCATTATCAATAATTTCAACAATAAATGAGGTTTCACCTGTAAAGCCATTGGCTGGGGTAAAGATGTATTCACCTGTAGCAGAGTCAATATGTACCTGACCATCTGCTGAAGGTGTTTTGACTGTATAGCTCAATGTGTCCTTACCATCTCGGTCAGCACCTACGACTTGGCCACTGACAGGTATATCTTTATTGGTCAATACATCATCTGCAGTTCCTGTAGGGGCTTCGTTGATATCAACATTCACAGTAACTTCAAAAGTATTGTTGTCAGGGTCTTTTACAATCACAGTAAATGTGTCGTCATCACCATAGTAATCTTGCTCTGGTGTATAGGTGTATTCACCCGTTGCAGGGTTGATTGTCACTACTCCATGTTCTGTAGTGAAAGTATTCCCTGTAGCACCTTTAATTGAATAGGTCAGTTCTCCTGAACCATCGCCTTTATCAACATCAATCACCTTAATTTGACCATCATACTTGGTCGGTTTCTCAGCCGTATTTTCCTGCATCTTGAACGACTGATCTTTTTCACCTTCCAAGCCAATGTCATCAGGTCGAGCTTCAATATCAACAGTAATAGTGACAGTAGTCGATTTACCATGTGGATCTGTCACAGTGACTGTAAAGGTATCTTGACCAAATGCATCTTTGATTGGCAGATAGCTGTAGTTACCATTTTGATCAATGGTTACCGTACCTTTCGAACCTTGTGATGCAAAATAGGTCAGCTCGGTATCATCACTGTCTTGACCATTGACATTTCCAGTAATTGGTGTGGTTTGGTCTTCAATCGCATTATGTTTTGCACCTTCAGCTGTCGGGGTTGCATTAACCTCAATGTCCACACGCACAGTCACGCTATTGTTATTGCCATCCGTTACGATGACATTGAAATAATCAATATTGTCACCAGAGTAACCTGGCGCAGGTACATAGGTATAAATACCAGTTTCAGTATTGAGTAAAACATAACCCGCAGCGCCTAAATCCAGTTTTTGTAGGTTACCTACTGGAATATCGCCACCATCTAATTTATATGTGACAGGATCTGAAGTACCATCGACATTAATGATCTTGATGTTGCTTGTATAGCTTTCACCATCATGAGTAAATAATGGCTGATTCTCACCATCTTTTGGCAAAGTGATTGGATCGTCTACAGGTGTGACTACAATCGTCAGCGTTTTTTCAGACAACAGACCATTTTCATCTTTGACTGTAAATTTAATAGTATCAGTACCATAGAAGTTTAGATCAGGCGTGTAAGTATATGAACCATCTGCATTAATCGTGATCGTCCCGCCTGGTGTTTTTTGGTTTTCCTGAGGTACAACTGAGAATTGTGTCCCAGGATCAGCATCCGTAGCACCTTTAAGCAGACCATCAGCCGCGCCTACAGTTATAGTCGTATCTTCCTTAAGCTCAGCGCTTTGATCCTGAGCTACAGGCACATCATTGGTATCATTACCCGCAGAACCTTTGTTGCCTTGTGCATCAGTGTATGACTGATTAGGCACAGTTAAAGTTACGTCTTTCGTTGAATCTGTTGGCGTAACTTCTACAGTAAATTTGGTTGGATCATTTGAGTCCTGTACCACATTACCAATCGTACCATTGCTGATTTGTAGGAGTGCTTTCAATTGATCTGCGGTCAGTTCACTACCACCTTTGTATGCAACTTCACTGAAATCAACGACAAACTTACCTAGCGTTGCATCATAGGTCACTTTGACATCTGGCGGTAACATATCCGCACTTTTTTCACCTTCAGTTCCAGGGTTACCTGCTGAGTCAGTATATTCATTTTCAGGAACCTTAATAACAACGTTTTGATTAGGAACTTTCGGTTCCGTAGTGACGATGAATTTAGTGTCATCGTTTGGATCTTTGATAACCGTGGTCTTATCAGGATCCATATTGTGATTTGGATTGTTGGTAATCAAGTCTTTGATTTCTTCAGGCGTGTATGGATTGCCCGTATTCGGGTTATACGGCACTTCACTGAAATCAACAGTAAACGTTGGTGGTTGATTCGTATCATCAGGATTGGCCGATGGGGTATATGTAATTTCAACGACAGGTGCTTTGGTATCTACTGCCGATGTGTCATGACCTACACCTGAAGTATTGCCTGTTTTATCAGCCACGGTCGCTTCTACTGTAAATTTCTGACCTTCTGGTGGTTTAGGAAATTCAATAGTTATGCCATTTTGATTGATGTCTGCTTTATTTTCCGCAGTAACTGTAACTGTTTTTTTAGTAACACCATCAGGATATGTAATTGTAATTACATCTCCCTCAACCACAGGGTCTACAGGTCTAATCGTTGCAGTAACATTGCCTTTTCCATCAACATCATCTGGATTGATAAAACCATCATCATGATCATTAATGACCACATTAGGTGTATTCGGTGGTACAACATCTGCACCTAACTCATCGCCAGAACCTGGATTTTTACCCTCATCCCAATAAACATCATCGGGTATTTTAACAATGACACTTTCATTGTTTGGATCAGCTGGTTTTGGTGTAACGATGAATTTTGTCGGATCATTCGGATCAGCTGTTACAACTGTATTAGTAGGGTCTAAATTACTATTCGGATTCCCTGTAGTGATTAAGTCTTGAATCTCTTCG